>DASQJS010000242.1:0-14936 GCA_035630995.1 Steroidobacteraceae bacterium
CGTCACGTTGGTCACGCCGGCCTTCATGTCGAGCAGCGAGTCATAGCCATCCGATTCACCACCGCTGGCCTCCAGCGTGTTGTGGTCGATCCAGATGTTGTTGACCGAGGTCTCCATGCCGATCGAATCGCCGCCGTTCGAGGTGGGCGAACCGCTCTTCTTCACGTTCTTGATGTGCAGGTTGCGGATGATGATGTTCGACGAGTTGCGGATGTGAAGGCCGATCTGGTCGAGCACGCCCGAGGTGCCGACACCGATGATCGAGATGTTGCTGACACCCTTGAGTTCCACTTCCGTGGCCGTGGTATCGCAGCTGCCACTCACCTTGGTGGTGTTGCCATGGTTGATCGTGCCATTCACACGGATGATGATCGGCGTGCTCACGCTCGCGCGACTGCAAAGCGCCGTGTTGAGCTGTGTGCCGGTGCTGACCGTCACCGTCGCGCCGCCCGCACCGCCCGTGGTCGAACGTCCGAAGCCGATCGGCGTGCCGGACGGAGGCTGAGTCGTGCCGTTCACCGTGATCGTATGAGCCCGGGTCGACTGCGTTCCGCAGCTGTTGGTGTATGTCGCCGTCGCCGTGCAGGACGCAGTCGGGCTCACAGTTTGGGTTCGCGCGTTGCCGGACGTGCCGCAACCAGACCATGACCAGCTACCGCCGGACGACGGCAGCGGAGCGAAGGCTACTGATGCACCAGAATTGATAGTGGCGCTGGCAGTCTGGGTTCCGTTGATGACAGCAGTAATGGTCGTGGCGGGGCAGCTCGGTGCGTTCACCGTGATCGTGTGAACCAGGGTCGAGACTGTGCCGCAGCTGTTGGTGTGCGTGGCAGTCGCCGAGCACGAGGCAGTCGGAAATACGGTCTGCGCGCGCGCGGTGCCGGAGGTGCCGCAGCCGGACCATGACCAGCTACCGCCGGAAGTCGGCGTCGGAGAGAAGGCCACCGACGCACCGGAAGCCACCGTCGCGCTGGCAGTCTGTGCGCCGTTGATGACCGGGCCGAGGGTTGTGGCCGGGCAGACCGGCGGTGTCACGACTGCCCCGTACGAGCAGTACCGCGGCGTGGCTACGCTGATGGAAGGGAACAGCGAAGCCGAGCAGGTGATCGGGCCCGTGAGATTAGCGTAAACGAATGTGCCTGACTTGCCGTACGCCACGGAGCGCGTGCCGCTGAAAGTGCAGGTCTCGCCGTCTTTGGCGCATTTCGTATAGCCACTTGGATAGTCGGTAGCCGCATTGGCGCCGCCTGCAAAAGCAAGCAACGCAGCGGCGATGAACGCCTTGCGAATCATGAAGAATCCCCCTTGTTTGTATGTCGTTCCATCAACGGGAAACTGTCAGCCGGCCGCGGAAGGCAGCCGACACCGTGTCACTCGATAGAAACGCCTTCCTGACACCGGTGTCAGGCCGAGAGTAGCACACGGCTGGAAAAGGACATCTTTGTTAGCGCTACTAGGGCATGAAACGGCCGTTTTCAGGACATATTCTTATCATCTGGTCGCAAAGTCCTACGATTCTGATCAAGGAAGTCCCTGTGTGACACCGGTGGTCAGGTTTTGGGTGTCCCGGCGGCCTGGCGGGAGTGGGAGGTGCTACCTGCTCGCAATCTCCTAACAACTCGCTTCGCGCAGGCCAAATTGAAGCACCCGCTGGCGTATTGCCTGACGATGGTGCAAGCCCACAAGGCGTATTGACGCAATGGAATTGCATGACTAGTTTCGAAGCGATTCGTTACTGGGGAATGCCAATGCTCAAAGAAGAAACTTTCACCGGCCGCGGTGGCACTCGTATTTTCATGCGTTCCTGGCGGCCACCCGCGCCGAAGGGAGTGGTGGTGATCTGCCACGGCGTGAACTCGCACAGCGGCCAGTATCTATGGACTGGTGAGCAGCTCGCCGCAGCCGGCTTCGCTGTGTATGCCTACGATCATCGGGGTCGCGGCAAGTCCGAGGGACCGCGCTTCTATATCGATGACATCTCGGACTACACCGAAGACCTGGGCACGCTGATCAACCTGGCCAAGTCGCGCGAACCCGGGCTAAAGGTGTTCCTGTTGGGCCACAGCGCAGGCGGGGTGGTGGGGTGCACCTGGGCGCTGGACCATCAGCAGGAAATCGCGGGCTTTATCTGCGAAAGCTTTGCGTACAAGGTGCCGGCTCCCGCGCCGGTGCTGGCGCTGGTACGGCTGTTCGGCAAGATCGCGCCCAGGCTGCCAGTGCTGAAGCTGCACATGAAAGACTTCACGCGAGATCCGGCGGCCCTGGCCACGCTCGAAGCCGATCCGCTATGCAAGGGCGAGATTCAGCCGGCACGCACGGTGGCGGCATTGCTCAAGGCGACTGACCGCATGAAGGCGGAGTTCGGCACGCTGAAACTTCCGCTGCTCATCATGCACGGCACGAACGACAAGGCCACCGTGCCGGCGGGCAGCAAGGAGTTCTACGAGGCCGCGGGCTCCAGCGACAAGACGCTGAAGCTCTATCAGGACCATTACCACGATCTGCTGAACGACTTCGGCAAGGACAAGGTGATGACGGACATCGTGTTGTGGGTCAACACGCACCTGGCCTGATCGTCACAAGCTCCCAAGCCGCACGCGCCGCTTCCAGCCTAACAACTCGATGAACTCGCCGAACACGCGCTCACTCACCGTGAGCGCGTGCGGCGCATGGCTGTGCGTGTCGCGCAGGATGTGTTCCAGACGGTGTTCGGGGCCGGACGCCTCCGCCTCGGTCCGATATTCGGGCACGTGCAGCCAGCGCTGGATGAGATCCTCATCCGCTTCCAGGTGGAACTGCAGTCCGTACGCGCGGTCGCCGAACCGAAACGCCTGGTTGGGGCAGGTGGGCGTGCTCGCCAGGTGCACGGCGCCGGGCGGCAGATCAAAGGTATAGGCATGCCACTGGAACACGTGCTGGTCCCCACCGAGGTGGCGGCAAAGTGGATCCCCGCCGGCCGCCGCCGTGGGATGCAGGCGATACCAGCCGATCTCGCGCACGTTGTTGGGTCGCACGTGGGCGCCCAGCGCCGCGGCCAGCAGTTGCGCGCCGAGGCAGATGCCCAGGATGGGAATGCCCAGCGCCAGCGCTTGCTGGATGGCGGTGATTTCGGCTGTTAGGTGCGGAAAGCGCTCGGCCTGGTCGACGTTCATCGGCCCGCCCAGGACGACGAGGCCGTTGTAGCGACTGACATCGGGCCGCTGATCGGGCTGGCGCGAAAAATTGACGTAGCGGATGCGGAATCCGGCGCGGCGGAGCATAGGATCGAAGACGCCGAGTGGTTCGCGGGCCGAGTGTTGAAAGACCAGGAGCTTGCGCATGCGGCCAACAAAATAGCAGAGGGGATATGCTGTCGGCATGATCAGGGAGTGGTTTGGGAAAAGCGGGTTCTCCCTGCGCACCGGATTCTGGATTCTGGCCAGTGCCGCCTTCTATTACCTGGCGACGCGAACCGCCTGGGTGCTGTGTTTTCCCGACAGCAAAGTCTCCCTGTTCTTTCCGCCGCACGCGGTCCTCGTTTCCATACTGCTGCTCGTGCCTACCCGGCACTGGTGGGCTTACACACTCGCCGCCGTTTGCGCTCACTTCCTGGCCACGCAGCAGGAGCATTGGCCGCCTCTCTATGCGCTTCAATGCGAGGCATTCGATGCCGTGAAAGCGATCCTGACGGCTGTCGGGATTCGCCTGTTCATCAAGTCGCCGTTCCATCTCATCAGCCTTCGCGAAGCCGTCATCTTTGTACTGATCGCCGTGATCATTACTCCGGCGTTGACTTCCCTCTGGGGAGCCGCTTTCACGGTCGCCAACAACTATGGAACTCGCTACTGGGTCGAATGGCGCAACCTCAGCATCTCGAACGGAGTGACAACGATAGTGCTGGTTCCGGCCATCCTGATTGGCGTCAACCAGTTGCTGACCAAAGGATTCAAAGTCGCGCCCGGTCGAATCCTGGAAGCGTGCTTGCTTGCAGCGGGTCTTCTCGCGGTCGGATGGCTTGCCTTCGATCGCTCGCCAGCGGGACCGGACACTTCGCCCGCACTCATTTATGCGCCCGTTCCGCTGCTCGTCTGGGCGGCTCTGCGCTTCAGGCTGGGAGGCATGAGTGCGTCCATCCTGGTCATCACTATGCTGGCGATCTGGGGAACCATGCAGGGACGCGGGCCGTTCCTGACGCAAACCCCCGCGGAAAACGCACTGGCCCTGCAGTTGTTCATCCTGATGGCGGCCACTCCGCTGCTGTTGCTCGCGGTCGCTATCGATGACGAACGACGGTCGAAGGAGGCGTTGCGCGTCAGCGAGGAGCGCATGAGCCTGGCGGTGGAGAGTGCGCAATTGGCGCTGTGGGAATGGGACGTGGCGAATGACAGAGTCTGGATTCAGGACGAAGGGCTTTTCGGCTTTGATCCGCGGACACCGGTCGATCACGCCACTCTGGCGGGACACGTGCATCCCGACGATCGCGCGACGCGCATGGCCGCGATCCAGCGCGCGCTGGCGACTGGCGGTTCCTATGAGGCTGAGTTTCGCATCATCCTGCCCGATGGCTCCGTGCGATGGATCGCCGCGCGCGGCCGTAGCCCAAGCGTCACCACGAATCCGCTGCGGTTACTCGGCGTCGCACTGGACATCACGCGGCAAAAACAGGCCAGTGCGGAAGCGAGCTTGCAGCGGGAAGAGCTGGCGCATCTGTCCCGCGTCGCCACCGTCAGCGCGCTCACGGGTTCCCTCGCGCACGAGTTGAGCCAGCCAATCTGCAGCATCCTCAACAATGCACAGGCGGCGCAGAGCTTCATGTCGCGCGATCCGCCCGACTACACCGAGCTCGAGACCATCCTCGCGGAGATCGTCACCGCGGATCTCCGCGCCGGAGACATCATCGAGCGCCTGCGCACCATGCTTCGCCGCGGAGAAGTTGCACTCCAACCGGTGAGTGTGAAAGAGATTCTCGAAGAAATGCTGCGCCTCACCCGCACCGATCTCATTGGCCGCGGTGTCTCCGTCAGGAATCTCACCACCAGCGACCTTCCGCCGGCCATGACGGATCGCGTGCAACTCCAGCAGGTCCTGCTCAACCTGATCGTGAACGCATGCGATGCAATGGAAACCAATCCACCGGACGACCGCATCCTCACGCTCACCAGTTTCATCGAAAATGACGAGGTACGCATCGGCGTGCTCGACTGTGGAATCGGCTTGCCGGCCGACATCGAGATCCTGTTTCAGCCGTTCCACACCACCAAGGAGAACGGCCTGGGTCTTGGCCTAGCGATTTGCCGCTCGCTGTTGGCCGCGCATGGTGGGAGGTTATGGGCGGAGCGCGGATCGAAGCGCGGTGCCGCGTTCTATGTCGCGCTCCCTCTCGCCACACGGGTATGACTGGGCACACGAGCCAGGATCCGGAGCTGCTCCGCCGACTGCTGCGCGCGAAAGACCGCATGGATGTCGCCTCGCATGAAGAGTGGCCCGTCGAACGGCTGGCGCGCGTGAGCCGCGTCTCGAAGGCGCACTTCGCGCGATCGTTCAAGGATGCCTTCGGCGTGCCACCGCACCGCTACCTGCTCACGCGCCGGATCGAGCGCGCCAGGACGTTGCTTCGCGACACGGAGCTCTCCATTACCGACATCGCGTTCCAGACTGGTTGGAAAAGCCTGGGGACGTTCGGGCGCATCTTCCGCGACATCACCGGCGAGAGTCCCGGGCAACTTCGCACGCGCGAAAAGGCCACTCCGCACGAACTCGATCGCGTGCCAGCCTGTTACCTGAGCGCCGCCCACCGGCCAAACCTCATAAACGCAGTTTCGGAGAAGCGGCGGCGCGAGGCGAAGGTTAAAAATAAGGCCACCAGGTAAGGAGGTCCCATGAGTCAAGGTGTTGGTATCGTCGGTCTGTACGTTCGCGACCAGGACGAAGCCCTCAAGTTCTATGTGGAGAAGCTCGGATTCCGTGTCCACACGGACTCCCGCAATGGCGACTATCGCTGGCTCACGGTACAACACCCGGACCAGCCGTCATTCCAGCTTGGCTTGTACAAGCCCGGCCCGCCGGTGCTCGACGCGGCGACGGCGCAGACGTTGAGCGAGATCGTGGCGAAAGGCGCCATGCCGCCGCTCGTGCTGGTCGTCGACGATTGCCGGGTGGCTTACAAACGCATGCACGCCGCCGGCGTGGAGTTCACGCAGGAACCAGTCACTCGTTACGGGAGCACGGATGCCAGCTTTCGCGATCCGTCCGGCAACGGCTGGAAGCTGATTGAAGCGCGCAAAGGTGCGGCATGAAACCCAGTGCGTTCATCCGCCAGTTCCACCGTTGGGTGTCCATGGCTTTCACTGTGACGGTCATCGCCAACTTTGTCGCGATGTCGCAGGGAACGCCTCCTGCCTGGATCACGTACTCGCCGTTGCTGCCGCTCGCGTTGCTCCTGCTCACGGGTCTGTACCTGTTTGCGCTGCCGTATCTATCCAGGCGGTGAAGCGGCGCTTGGCCAGGGACACTGCCCGAAGCCTGGCGCGGCTCAACCGTGCGGGATGATCCGTCTCGATCGCGATGGAACCGCCAGCCAGCGAGCGGCGCCAGGATCCGACGATCCGGCCGTCAACGACGATCATCCGGTTGTATGCCAGCGTTCCAACGCCCGGAGTCGCCAGCGCACGGCGATCCTTGTAGCTCATGCCGAACTCGTCGTAGTCCGGCATGAGAAACGCGAAGGGGGTGGCACTCCGTAAACTCACGTTTGCGGGGCGAAACACGTGAGTGCGTCCGTCGATTGTCTGTCGCACGAATTCACCATCCAGTGATTCCACACCCGCACGCGCATCGGCGACCGTGAGCCCGGACCAGTTGGCGAAGTCGTGAGGGGTCGCCGGTCCGCGGCTCGCGAAATAGCGCCTGCTGAGTTCAGCCAGGGCGGACTCGCGACGCATGGGCCGTGCGCCAGGCGCGCGCACATCGAGCAGGGCGTAGGTGAACTGCCGGCCTTCACGAGGGCCGCTGCAGATCAATCCTTCGAGTTCGGCATGCATCATGAGATAGCCGAGCCGCGGACCTTCGGCTTTCACTCCAGACCTGGCCAGCCTCTCTTGCAATGCGGTGCGCGTGAGAAATCGCTCCGATCGAAGCGCGCGAACCAACACCGCATCGCTGCGTTTGAAAACGGCGGCCGTCAATTCCAGTTTGCGATACATGTAGGCACTGGCGGCGTGGACCCGCGGTGCAGTCAATTCAAGCAACCAGCGGATATCTGCCGGCGCGACGAAATGCCAGGTCGGGCGCAGTACATGGGTACGCAGGATTTCACCCGCATTGAAGGCCCGCTCGATGTCCGCGTCCGAAACCACGCCGGGCAAGCGCAATCCGATTGCCCACTTGGCCATCGCGTATTCCTGGGCCTGCATGGCCACGAGCCAGCTCACGACGTCTCTTGGGCGACGGCTGCGGGTTTCGGAGAGCTGCTGGTTGTGCAGTCGGAGGCGAAGTAGATCGGAGTTCTTCATGGGGCTTCACTCATGGGATTGCCGCTTGCTACTGTTCGCTCATGAAAGCATCTGCCGGCAAGAAACGCGTCGCTGGGAAGGCAAAAATTCTCTCTGGCGACAATCCGCAGATCGCGATGGGCCACGGCAACGCGCCCGTGAAGGCCTACATCGCCGCCATCCCGGGCTGGAAACGCGACCTCGCGCGCCGCCTCGACTCGCTCATCGTGCGCACTGTTCCCAACGTGTACAAGGCGGTCAAATGGAATTCGCCCTTATATGGTTTCGAGAATCAGGGCTGGTTCCTCAGTTTCCATTGCTTCACGAACTACATCAAGGTGACGTACTTCCGAGGCACTTCGCTGCAACCGGTTCCTCCCGGCCAGTCCAAACACAAGGAAATACGCTACCTCGACATCCGTGATGGTGAGCTCGACGAAGCTCAGTTCGTCGCATGGGTGAAGCAGGCGAGCGAATTGCCCGGCGAGAAAATGTGAGCGGGCAGACTGCTCGGCCCGGCTTCGGGACGAACTCGCTGGCCTTTCGCTGCGCTGTGTCCGCGCGGTAGTCTCTTCACAACGTAGAGGCGAACCATGAACACCACCGCTGCAATCACCACCCCGTCTAACTACAGGATCACGCCGCTCCGCGGCATCCTGCTCGGCGGGTTCCTCGCGGCGCTCGCGGACACCATCTACCCGACGGTGAAAACCGTGATGGGCGGCGGCGAATGGGTGCGACCCTGGAAGGGCGTGGCCAGCGGCTTGCTGGGACCGGCCGCGCGTGAGGGCGGCATGGAAATGGTGGCGCTTGGCCTGGCGCTGCACTATTTCATTTGTATCTCGGCTGCCGCACTGCTGTACCTCCTCGCGAGCCGCGTGAAGTTCGTCCCACGGCAGTGGGTCGTGCTGGGCGTGCTTTATGGCATCGCATTTCTCCTGACCATGAACTACGTGATCCTGCCGCTCTCGGCCATTGGGCGCGGCATCTATCCACTGGAGCAGCTGCACATCCACGCCTTCTGGCACATCGTGCTGGTGGGTTTGCCGACGGCGTTCTTCGTGACGCGCGCGTTGAAGCAGGTGGCGCCGCACCGGTAGCCAATCGCCAGCTTATGTCCGCTTTCACGGGCCCCCTTCCACGGGGGCCTTTTCGCCTCTGCGTTAAGGCAATTCGGTTCTAGTGTCCTGCCGTTATTTGAACCTCCTCTCCTTCTCCGTCCTAAGGCTGCGCCGGCTCGCCGCCGATACGGAACCCGTACCCGCAAAAGGTTGCGGCGTGACCGCCAAGGTCTTGGCGGTCTGGTCGAACGGGAGTTGTCATAAACATGGTTCAGTCATTCAAGCGGTTCGCGGGCACCTGGTTGGCGATATTGCTGGTGGCGTTCGCGCCGTCCGCATTTGCTCAGGCTACCTACTACACAAATACGGACAACGAGAACAACGCGGGCACGCATGTCGCCGACAACGACATGGACATTTCGCTGGGCAACGCCAGCCTCATCCACCCCGTCGAATTCAACATCAACGTCGCGACGCTGCCGGAGAGCTCCGTGGTGCTCAGCATCCGCGCGCTCGACGTGGACGAGGAGCAGGGCGAGGTCGACAACGTTTACATCAATGGTCACCTGTTGGGAAAACTCACCGGCGCCAATGGCGTCTGGAGTGTCACCGCGCTCAACGTGATTCCGGCCTGGCTGGTTGCCGGGCAGAACCTGGTGCGCGTAAACGTCGACACCAGCGGCGACTCCACCGCGTGGGTCACAACCATCGACTGGGCGCAGCTCCTGACCGACGGTGGCGGCGCAGTCGATGGTGACACGCAGAGCGTGCAGATCACCGGCACGTCGACGACTCTGACCACGGTCACCATCAATACTTCAACCTCGGTGCACTCGATCACCGGCGGCACTTATCGGCTGCAGATTTCTCTCATTGACCCGAACAACAATGCGGTCACGGTTCTTTCCGAGGACTTCAGCGTCGCTGCGGGCGCGGACGTTACGCGCACGGCCAGCCCGGTCTATCCGCTGTCGAGCGTTTCGGGCACGTACACCATTCAGGCGCAGCTTTTCTGGCTCGATCCTTCACAGGGCGGCTTTCCCGTTCAGCAGGACATCGCGATCGCCCAGTTCACGCATACCGCTGGATCAGGCGCGAGCAACTTCAGCAACGACAGTGACGGCGATGGGTTGCTCGACAACCAGGAAACGACGCTCGGCACCGACATGAACGATGCCGATACAGATGGTGACGGCACCGGCGACGGCGCCGAAGTCGGCCCGGACGTCAATTCACCGGTGGATACCGATGGCGATGGCGTCATCAATGCGCTCGAGTCGTCGATCGTCGACACCGACGGCGACGGCGTGATGAATCAGCTCGATCCCGCCAACAACAATCCGTGCATTCCCAACGCCAGTTTCTCGGTCTGCCCGGCGGGCGACGCCGATGGCGACGGACTCACCAACGCGCAGGAAGGCGTATTGGGCACGAGCGGCAGCAATCCCGACTCCGATGGTGACGGCACGAACGATGGCTCCGAAGTCGGCGCTGACGTGAACTCACCGCTCGACTCCGATGGCGATGGCGCGATCAACGCGCTCGAGTCCTCGATCGTCGATACGGACCTCGATGGCGTGTCCGACCAGCTCGACGCGGCCAACGCTGACGGTTGCGTTCCCAATGCCAACTCGATCGTCTGCCTGATGACGGACAGCGACGGCGATGGCCTCACCAATTCACAGGAAGACACGCTTGGCACCAGCCGCAGCGATGCCGACACCGACGGTGACGGCGCTGGCGACGGCGCCGAAGTCGGCAATGTCGTTTCACCGGTGGACAGCGATGGCGACGGCACGCCGAACGTGTTCGAGTCTTCGATCGCGGACCTCGACGGCGACGGCGTGACCAACCAGAGCGACCCCGCCAACGCCAACGTCTGCATTCCGAACTCGAACAGTGCGGGCTGCCTTGCGACGGACAGCGACGGTGACGGCCTGACCAACGGCCAGGAAGACGCGCTGGGCACGAGCCGCGGCAATGCGGACACCGATGGTGACGGCACGAACGACGGCGCGGAAGTCGGCGGCAACGTCAACTCTCCGGCGGACAGCGATGGCGACGGCAACCCGAACGTGCTCGAGTCGTCGGTGGCGGACGCGGACGGCGACGGCGCGTCCAACCAGAACGATTCCGCCAATGGCAACGCTTGCGTACCGAATCCGAACAGCACGCCTTGCCTGGGGCTGGACAACGATGGCGATGGGCTGACGAACTCGCAGGAAGATGCGCTCGGCACCGATCGCAACAACTCCGACTCCGACGGCGATGGCATCAGCGACGGTGCCGAAGCGGGTACCAACCCGGCGGACCCGACCGACACCGATCACGATGGCATCCCCGACGTCTTCGAAGCCGGTGACAGCGACAACGACGGTACGCCCGACGCGGCCGATGTCGACAGCGACAACGACGGCATCGCCGATAGCGTCGAAGCCGGCGCCGACCCGATGAATCCGGTCGACACCGACAACGACGGCACGCCCGACTACCTGGATGACGACAGCGATGGCGATGGTGTTCCGGATGCGCTCGAAGTGGGTTCCACCCCGTCTGACCCGCGCGACAGCGACAGCGACGGTTCGCCTGACTACCTGGATACCGACAGCGATAACGACACGCTGCCCGACACGCTTGAAGGCAACGTGAACGACAACGACACCTTGCTCGACACGGATGGCGATGGCGCCCCCGACCTGGCGGATGTGGATTCCGATGACGACGGTATCCTCGATTCGTTCGAAGGCACGCCGGGCGCGCTCACCGACACGGATGGTGACGGCGTTGCGGACCTGCGCGACCTGGATTCCGACAACGATGGAATCTCCGACGTCATCGAAGGCGGCCTCATCGACACCGATGGCGACTCGCAGATGGATGCCGGCCAGACGCGCACGGACAATCCGGGCCCGGGCGTCCGCAACCCTGTATCGGGTGGCTTCCTCACGGGCGCCGACAGCGACGAAGACGGTGTTCGCGACACTGTCGATGCCGCGCCGCAGGTGTTCGGCACCTTTGTCGATCGCGACGGCGACGGCGTGGCCGACTTGGCGGATCTCGACCTCGACAACGACGGCATTCCGAATTCCGCGGACGGCTCTGATGACACCGATGGCGACGGCCTGCCGAATCTCGGCGACCTCGACAGCGACGGCGACGGCATCACCGACATCATCGAAGCCGGTGGCCTCGATGCGAACGGCGATGGCGTCGCGGACAACTTCGCCGACGTCAATGGCAATGGCTTGTCGGATTCGTTCGAAGGCTCGCTGGGCGGTCATTCGCTGCCCTTGCCGGATACGGACGCCGATGGCACCGACAACCACCGCGACCTCGACAGCGATGGCGACAGCATCAGCGACGTCATCGAAAGCAGCGGTCTCGATACGAACGCCGACGGCCGCCAGGACGGCGTCGACTCCGATCGCGATGGCCTGGCCGACTCGACCGATAGCACCACGGGTGGCCATGCACTGGCGCGCCCCGACACCGATGGAGATGGTATGAGCGATTCACTCGATCTCGACAGCGACAATGATGCGTTACCGGATGCTCGCGAAGGCCGTGGCGACTTCGATGGCGACGGCGTTCCGGATTCGATCGACAAGCAGGGCACCATCCAGACCGCGGTGCGTGGCGCGGGAGCGTTCGATCCGCTGAGCTTGTCAGGTTTGCTGTGCCTGATCGGGTGGGCGGCTCTGCGCCGCAGTGGCCAGCGCGTCGCGGTGTACCTGTTGCCGATCCTCGCCGTTGCCGCTGGGCTTGCACCGGCGCAGGCCGGCGCGGCCGATACGATCAGCAAGGGCTGGTATCTCGGCCTCGACACCGGCATGTCGCGCCTCGAGCCGCAGAACGACGATGGCGGATACAAGGTCGATGACGGCCAGGGCTTTGGATATCGCCTCACGGCAGGTTATGCGTGGAACCAGAACTGGAGCGTCGAAGGCTTTTTCGCCGACGGCGGCGACGCGGGCATTTCGTCTGACAATCCGGGCGTCGGCCACCTGGGCGACATCAGCTACAAGGTGTTCGGCGTAGGGTTCCAGTGGCTGCCGTTCGATGGCGGCATCAATGAACAATGGTTCCCGCTGGTGAAGTTCGGCGCTTCGCACATCCAGAACGAAAGCAGCTCGCCCATGGTCGTCTACGAAAAATTGAACGATCTGGGCGTGTATTTCGGTGGCGGCGCGGGCCTTCGCTTCGGAGAAAACTGGGTAGGCCAGGCCGAAGTCGTGAGCTACGACGCCGACGAGCTGTTTTTCACGGTGGGGATTCGCAAGCACTTCTAATAAGGTAAGTCCGCGGGCACTTTCACCGGGTGCCCGCGTCCAACCTGCATCTGGAACCCCGGAGGCAGTCGTGGCCAAGCATTTCCTGGCTCTATTGTTGTTTGCAGGCCTGGCGCAGGCAGAGGAGATTGCCAATCCGCTCATCGACTACGCAGCCTTCCAGAGTGGCGTCGAGCGGGTAGGCGCCGTCCGCGAGGCACATCGCGTGACGGAATTCGAGTTCATGCTGATGGCCAGCGACCCGTCGACGGTGATTCTCGATGCGCGAAGCCGCGAGAAGTTCGAACTACTGCACGTGAAAGGCGCGAAAAACCTGAGCCTTCCAGACATGACGGAGGATGACCTTGCGAAGGTGATTCCTTCGAAGTCCACTCGCATCCTCATCTATTGCAACAACAACTTCCTCAACGAGCCGAAAGCCTTTCCATCCAAGAATTTCAGCGCGTCGCTCAACGTGTACACGATGAATGTGCTCTTCGCGTACGGCTACACGAACGTTTTCGAACTGGGTCCGCTCATCGATATCCGCAGTACCCGCATCCCCTTCGAGCGAGCCTCTCGGGCTGTCCAACCCCAAGCGGTTCAAAATCGCTAAATAGATCAAAAGCTTACGAGCGCATTTACCCCGTAAAGATATTCACACGCGTGTGAGTGAGTGTTGACAGACGCGTGCGGCAGTGGCTCACTCCGCGCACCGCATCGGCACTTGCGCGCGGTGCGAAGAGGGGGAAAGCGCATGAAGAAGAAAATACTTCTCGCCACGGTATTCGCCGTAGCGCAGATCGCCGCATCCTTGCCCGCAGCGGGCCAGACGCCGTCACCACAGGCCGCCGACTCGGGTGCGGAAGAATTTGGCGAGATCGTCGTTACCGCCGAAAGGCGCCGCACCAGTCTGCAGACGACTCCGATCGCGGCGACCGTCATGACCGGCGAGGACGTCGCTGCCAGCGGCGTCACCACGGTCGACCAGCTGCAGTTCATCTCGCCGGCGGCGACGGTGAACAATTTCGGCCAGGGCATCGATTTCAACATTCGCGGCATCGGCAAGGCCGAGCACAACACGCAGACCACCACCGGCGTGATCACTTACCGCGATGGCGTGGCGACGTTTCCGGGCTACTTCACCGCCGAGCCGTATTACGACATCTCGCGCGTGGAAATATTGCGCGGGCCGCAGGGCACCTTCGTGGGCCAGAACGCCACCGGCGGCGCGGTCTTCGTCACGTCGCAGGATCCCGTCATCAATGGAGGTCACGATGGTTACTTGCAGGCGCAAGCGGGTAACTACAACTCGTTCGGCGCACAGGGCGCGATCAATCTACCGGCCGGCGACACCTTCGCCGCGCGCATCGCATTCAACGGTGATACCCGCGACAGTGTCTACGACATCTCGGGCCCGTACACGGGTGACGAGGGCGTCAAGACCGGCAGCATTCGGCTCGGCATGTTGTGGGAGCCCAGCGAGAAACTGTCGATTCTCTGGAAGACCGACTACAACTATCTGGATCTTTCCGGCTATCCCGCCGACCCGGTGAACGCCACCAACGGAATGTTCGATATCACGGCCAATGCCGAGATCATGGGACGCGATCGCTTCGGCCGATCGGTGCTCAAGATCGACTACGAATTCGGCAACGGCACGTCGCTGCGTTCCGTCACGGGTTACCAGGAAGGCCAAACGGAATACCGCGCGGATCTCGACGGCACCAGCACCGGAAACAACATCTTCGGCGATGCGGTCGACGAGACCATTTTCTCGCAGGAGATCAACCTCATCTCGTCCGATGCGGGAAAGTTCCAGTGGATCCTCGGCGCGTATTACCAGCACGATGAATACGAATTTCCGCCCGGCGAGTTCTACATCGGCATTCCCGCCGGCTTCTACCTGCTGGATGGCACGAATCCCAAGGAAACTTCCGCCCTGTTCGGACAGGTCAGCTTCGGTCTTGCGGAGGGCTGGGAATTGGAGATCGGCGCGCGCTACTCGGAAAGCAGCACGTCCAACGACATCAACGTCAATCAATACGGGCTTCCGCTCACCCAGGACCAGGAGGCGGAATTCACGAATCTCTCCGGCAAGGTTTCGCTGAACTGGGAAGTCAATCCGCACCACTTCG
>DASQJS010000243.1:0-3424 GCA_035630995.1 Steroidobacteraceae bacterium
AAATCGGTGCCTGGCACCATTCTAAAGCGCCAGACGGCACCAATCTCGGCGGGGTAGTCCCAGTGCGCCTGTACTCCGGTGTGGGCGCTGTCCAGCGCTAACAAGCTGACGTGCGGATCGAAGTTGTAGTCGAGTTCCGCGCCACCGGTGTAGTCGTGGCGATACACCTCATCGAAGGTCAGGGCTGGGTAGTGTGTGGCGCCGCGGAGGCGGCCGCGACACAGGCGGCGGCAAACAAACTGGAAGCGGAGCGGGGTTTCATAGCCAACTCCTCGTGATGAAGGAGTTGGCTAGACTTCGGGTTCGCGGCGCAAGTTGCGTTAAGAATCGCGCGGCGCGTTGAGAATCCGTAAGGCGGCCGTCACGCAGCAGCGGTGCGCTGCATGATCGCGATCATGGTGTTCGCGCGGCCCCACACCGTGGAGGGCAGCACGATCTGCGACAGCAACCACCCTTCCGCGCCTTCCTTGTTGAGAAGGGTCTGGAGGTCATCCGAGTCGCCCTGGAAGAGACTGGTCTTGTAAGGCAGCAGGACGGTCTTGTATTCGATTTTGGTCATGCTCCATCGTCGCACGCGCGAGACACTCGCGTAACCAAAACTGTAAAGCGATGTTCACGAATGTGACATCGCCCCACCGAATCATGGCGGCTCGTGACACAACTCCGGGAGAAGCCATGCGCCACACAAAGATTGCTGCGATCGCTGCGTTGATCGGTCTCGCGTTGTCGAGTCTGACCGCGATGGCGGGCGACTCTCAAAATGGCCATGGCCATGGCGATAGCTACGACCGCGACCACGGTCGCGCCGATCAATCCATCCAGCTTGGGCCCCGCCCGTTCTACCTGGTGCAGGGTATGGACGCCGGTCCGCTGAAGAACAAGCTGCTCAGGTGCCAGAACGGACCGTTCCGTCGCACCGACTTCTCCATTGCACATCGTGGCGCGCCGCTGCAATTTCCCGAACACACGAAAGAGTCCTACGAGGCCGGCGCGCGCATGGGCGCGGGCATCGTCGAATGCGACGTGACATTCACGAAGGACGGCCAGCTCGTGTGCCGCCATGACGAGTGCGATCTGCACACCACGACCAACATCGTGGACACGCCGCTGAATGCAAGCTGTACCACGCCGTGGTCCGGTGCGAACTCCGGCCCCCGCTGCTGCGCCAGCGACATCACGCTCGCGCAGTTCAAGACGCTCAAGGGCAAGATGGATGCGTCGAATCCCGCAGCGACTACCGCAGCCGGATACCTCGGCGGTACGGCGAGCTGGCGCACGGACCTGTACACCGGCCGCGGCACGCTGCTCACGCTGAAGGAGAGCATCGCGCTCAATCGCAGCCTCGGCGTCAAACACACGCCGGAACTCAAGGCTGGCAATCCGACGCGGGTCAACCAGGTGTTCGGCAGCCAGGCTAACTACGCCCAGGCGATGATCAACGAGTTCAAGCGCGCCGGCGTCAAGCCGCGCGATGTCTTCGCACAGTCCTTCAATCTCGCGGATGTCACGCACTGGGTCACGCACGAGCCCGCGTTCGGGAAACAAGCCGTCTATCTCGATGACGTCGATCCAGGCGCTGGCATTCCGCCCCTATCTGCTGCCGAACTGGTTGCCGTGCGCAACCACGGCGTGCGCATCTTCGCGCCGCCGATCCCGGCATTGCTGGCGGTGGATGCGAGCACCAATACGCTCGTGCCTTCGCAGTACGCGAAAGACATCAAGGCCGCGGGCCTCGGCATCATCACCTGGAGCTTCGAACGCGCCGACCTGCGTCGCGGTGCGGCCTTCGGTGGCTTCTATGCCGCGTACGACCCGGAAGGCCGCGTGGTGAAGAAGGACAGCGACATGTACTACGCGCTGGACACGCTCGCGCAGGATGTCGGCATCCTGGGCATCTTCTCCGACTGGCCGGCCACCGTGAGCTACTACGCGAGCTGCATGGGACTGGAATAGTTTGATCAGGCCGCGGGCGGGCGCCATGCCCCCGGCGCTCGCCCGCGGAAGGTGCGGCTACTGGCCAGGTAGCCGCACCTCGCTGTAGCGCATGTAGTGCAGATTTCCCTGGGACTCGAGCTTGCCGATCTCGACGAGGTGGCGCACGCGTTGCGCGATGTAAACGTCTGGCAGATCAGGTATCCGCATGGCGAGTTTGTCCATCACCTGGATCACGACGCGGGCCACTTTTCGCCAGCTGCGAGCGGACTGCGAGAGAATTTCGCGATCGATATCCCACAAGTCTTCCTGCGTGAGTCTCGATACGCGCAGCGACTGCTCAACATCGAGTGGCGGGTCCGGCCTTTCTTCATGCTCCAAGAACTTCTCCACTGCCCGCGCGCAGACCTCGGGTTCGGTTTGTAGCAGAAAGTGAGGGGCGTCGATCACGACCATCGTCGTCTCCGGACGCAGATCGACGATTGCCTGTCCCGCGGCCGCCGGAATCAGGCGGTCCGATTTCGCCCTCAAGTACATCATCGGCACTTCGATACGCGATACCAGCGACCGGTAGTCGACCCCCAGTGCCGCTACCACCCGCGCGCGCAGCGTAACAGCCGACACTCTCGCCATTGCCGACGCATGCGCACGGCGCAATTCAGGTGTCGCACGACCGGCGTACAGCCAGGGAGCCGCCAATGCCGGCGGCATGCGCATCGCCGGAAGCCTGCCGATCGCGTTTGCCAGCGGACCGAGCCATGGCAGCGGATTCGAAGCAAACGTGCCGCAGAGAATCAGGCCCCGCAGTCCAGGCGGCGCGGTCGACGCGATCGAGATGCCGATCGGCCCCGAAAACGATTCGGCCAACAGAACATAGTCTTCGTCGCGCGGTAGTTTGTCGCGCACGAAGCCTTCGTGCTCCGGGTAGTCCATGGCGCGATCCGCTGGATACGCGATGACCCGCGAATCGACGCCCGTCAACGCCGCGACGAATGGAGCGAACAGGTCCCCGGTGCCGTCGAGCCCGGGGAGCAGAACCAGGATTGTCATCGGCCTGCATGATGCGCCAGCCGAAGGTAGACTGCGTCGTCCCATGAAGATATTGGTCACCGGCAGCACAGGTCACCTCGGCGAAGCGTTGATGCGCAAGCTCGCCAGCGGGCCGCACGAAGCCATTGGCATCGACATCCTGCGCTCGCCATTCACGAGCATCGTGGGTTCCATCGCGGACCGCGCCGTGGTCGATGCCTGCATGAAAGGCGTGGACGTGGTGCTGCATGCCGCCACGCTGCACAAGCCGCACGTGGCCACGCACAGTCGCCAGGACTTCGTGGACACCAACGTCACGGGCACGCTCAACCTGCTGGAGGCCGCGGTGGCGAACCGCGTTCGCTCGTTCGTGTTCACCAGCACCACGAGCACGTTTGGCGACGCGCTCACACCGCCGCGCGGTGCACCGGCGGTGTGGATTACCGAAAGCGTGGTGCCGATC
>DASQJS010000244.1:0-9875 GCA_035630995.1 Steroidobacteraceae bacterium
CCTGCACGTGTTGTCCATCGACCGCAAGCAGCGCCGCCGCAATCCGTCGCCGCCTTTCACCACCTCCACGTTGCAGCAGGAAGCCGCGCGCAAGCTCGGCTATTCCGCGCAACGCACGATGCGCCTGGCCCAGCAGCTTTATGAAGGTGTCGACTTCGGCGAAGGCGCTGTCGGTCTCATCACCTACATGCGCACGGATTCGCTGAGCCTGGCCGTCGACGCCGTGCGCGAGATGCGCGAGGTCATCGCCAAAGAGTACGGCGTAGAGGCGGTCGCCGAAGAGCCGCGCATCTACAAGACCAAGTCACGCAACGCGCAGGAAGCGCACGAAGCCATTCGCCCGACGTCCGCGGCCATCCTGCCCTCGCAGCTCGAGGGCAAGGTCGATCCGGATCAATACAAGCTGTACGCCCTCATCTGGAAGCGCGCGGTCGCGTCGCAGATGGCCCACGCGCTGTTCGACACGGTCGCGGTCGACATGCTGCCGAGCACTTATTCAGAAAAGACGGGGGCTGGGGCTGCGAACGGCGCCGGCCGCCATGTCATGCGCGCGAATGGTTCGACCATGATCAAACCCGGCTATATGGCCGTCTATCAGGAAGACGTCGACGACGGCAAACCTGAGAACGAAAACGACCGCATCCTGCCCGCCATGAAAGAGGGCGACGTCGTCACACTGCTCAAGGTGCATGGCGACCAGCACTTCACCGAACCGCCTCCCCGATTCTCGGAAGCGTCTCTCGTGAAAGCTCTCGAGGAGCACGGCATAGGGCGCCCCTCGACATACGCCACCATCATTTCGACGCTCAAAGATCGTGAATACGTCGACATGGACAACCGGCGGTTCATTCCGACGGACATCGGCAAGATTGTCGGCAGCTTCCTGTCCAAGCATTTCCACAAATACGTGGAGTACGGTTTCACCGCCTCGCTCGAAGACGAGCTCGACGCGGTGTCGCGCGGCGAAGAAGACTGGACTGAGCCGCTCAAGAAATTCTGGAAGCCGTTCATCACCCAGGTCGAGCACATCGAAAAGAATGTCTCGCGCGAAGAAGTCGCGCAGGCCCGTGAACTCGGCAAACACCCGGAAAGCGGCAAGCCCATCACCGTGCGCATGGGCCGTTACGGTCCGTTCGTGCAGGTCGGCACCAAGGACGACGAAGAGAAGCCGAAGTTCGCGGGGCTGCGTCCCGGCCAGAAGATGGACCTCATCAAGCTGCCCGAGGCACTCGAGCTCTTCAAACTACCGATCACGCTCGGCGAGACCGCCGAGGGTGAGACGGTTCAGGCCAACATCGGCCGCTTCGGGCCGTACATCAAGTTCGGCGCGAAGTATGTATCGCTGAAGCCGCCAGACGACCCGTACACGGTCGATCTGCCGCGCGCACTCGAAGTCATCCGCCTCAAGAAAGAAGCGGACGCGAACCGGATAATCCAGGACTTCGGCGTCGATGACATCCAGGTGTTGAACGGCCGCTACGGCCCGTACATCACCGACGGCAAGCGCAATGCGCGTATGCCGAAGGACACGGACCCGAAGGCCATCACGCTCGAGGTGTGCCGCGAATTGCTTTCGGTTGCTCCGCTGCGCGGCACGCGCTTCGGTCGCAAGAAACCTGCCGCAAAGTCCAAAGATGCAGCAACTCCCGCGGTGGAAACCACGCCGAAGGCGAAGCCCGCGAAGAAATCCGCAGCCAAGAGTGCACAAAAGTCGGAAGCGGCTGACACCGTGCCAATGAAGACGGGGAAAAAATCGACTCCGGCCAGGAAGAAATCGGCGCGCGCGAGTCATGCGAAGCCGGTCGTGGCCGTTCCCAAAAAAACGTCATCGAAACGTAAAAAAACCTGATCCAGTTATGTTCAATCTCGCCAGGAACTGGCGAAGTCACGCGATTGAATTAAGTCGTAACGCGGAGTAGCGTCGCCGGCGGGTCCTGGATATCACGGTGTGAAGCTCGAAGGGGAGATTCGCACTGCTCGCGGCACTACAGAAGAACCGCCGCGCTCCCGAGCACGAGTGCTCGGCGTATGTCTGGAATAACAGGTTCTCAGGGAAGACATTCAAAATGAATAGCAAACGTGTTGGTCACGGCCACGTGAAGTGGGCCGTGTGCGCCGCTTTGTTGTCGGCAACCACGCTCGCGGCCGCTGCCGAGCCGCGCGCTCTACGCGATGGCAGTTCGCGTATCTCCTCGCTCGCGCTCAAAGCGCCGGTGGTCATGGAAGCCCGCCCTCGTTCGGTGCTGCATCCGAGTCTCCAGGGACTCACGGGCCGGCAACAGGTTCTCGTGCGCTTGCGCGGAGAATCGGTGGCTGGCTCCGACGAGTCTGTCACCCGCGAGCAGGTGCTCGCCGAACAAGCGGCCTTCATCAATCGTGTGCTCGGCGTCGTGCCAAGCGCTGAAGTCATTTCGTCGACGCAGCTCGCGATCAATGCGGTGGTGCTCGAAGTCGACGCCGCGGATCTGCCGGCGCTGGCGCGCGACACGGCGATCACGCGCGTCGTGGAAGTCGGTGACTACCGGCTCGATCTCTCGGAAACCGTCCCGTACATCGGCGCGGATACCGCGCACGACTTCGGCGCCCGTGGCCAGGGTGTGCGCATCGCCGTCATCGACAGCGGCGTCGATTACACGCACAAGGCCCTGGGTGGTCCCGGCACGCAGGCTGCTTATGAAGCCGCCTGGGCGCCGCTTCCTCCCGCGGGTGCACCGGCGATTCCCGTGGTTGCCGCGGGCACGGGCTATCTAGTGGCCAATGACCCCGCAACCGCTGCGGATGACGGCCTCTTTCCCGGTTCCAAGGTGATCGGTGGTTATGACTACGTCGGTGAGAGGTGGACCGGTGGTGCAAACTCTCCGCCGCTGGCGCCAGATCCGGATCCGATTGGCGCTCCCGATGCGACCACGAACGGTGGCCACGGCACGCATGTCGCCGACATCATCGCCGGCAAGCTCGGCGTGGCTCCGGGCGCAAAGCTCTACGCGATCAAGGCCTGCTCCGCGCCGGGTACGTCGTGCAGCGGCATCGCGCTGCTCGATGCAATGGACTTCGCACTCGACCCGAATGGCGACGGCCGCATCCGCGACCGCGTCGACATCATCAACATGTCGCTCGGTTCAGACTACGGTCAGCCCTTCGATGACGACCTGTCTGCTGCGGTCGACAATGCTTCGAAGGTGGGCGTTTTGACCGTCGCCTCCGCCGGTAACGGCTCCGACAAGCAGTTCATCACCGGTTCGCCGGCGGCTGCTTCTTCCGCGTTGAGCGTGGCTCAGACCGAGGTGCCCTCGTCCACTTTGCAGCTCATGACCCTCATTGCACCGGTCACCGGCGACCGTGCCGCGGTACACCAGCCGTGGTCCGGCGCTCTGGGGAGCATCATTGAAGGGCCGGTCACCGTTTTCCCCGCGGGCACCACGGCTCGAACCGGCTGCACGACGATCGCCCCGGCCGGCCCGATTCCGCCGTGGCCGGCGGGTTCACTGAACGGCAAGATCGTGTTCGTCGACCGCGGTGCCTGCAACTTCTCGGAGAAGATCCAGAACATCCAGGCGGCTGGCGGCATCCTCGGCATCATCGGCCTGGTCACTCCGGAGGCTCCCTTTGCGGGCGCGTTCGGTGTCGGTGCACCGCCGACGATTCCGGGCTACATGATCAACCAGGCCGATGGCGATATTTTGCGCGGCGGCAATGCCGTAGTGCGGTTCGACCCGCTGAAGCAGCCGTCGTTGGCGGGCTCGCTGGCATCGACCTCCTCGCGTGGTCCGCGCTTCGACGACAACATCGTCAAGCCCGAAATCGGCGCGCCGGGTGCGTCGATCTCCGCGGGTTCGGGCAGCTTCACCGGGACCTCGGCCTTCGGTGGCACCTCTGGTGCGGCGCCGATGGTCACGGGTGCGGCAGCCGTGCTCAAGGCTGCGCGTCCGTTCCTGAAGCCACGCGAGATCAAGCAGCTGCTGATCAATACGGCCGAGACCAATGTGTACCAGCCCTCGTCGGCTGCGTCGGTGCTGCCGGATCAGCTCGCGCCGATCACGCGTATCGGCGGCGGTGAGGTGCGCGTGGATCGTGCGTTGTTCTCGCCGGTGATCGTCAGTGACGTGACCGGAGATGCGGTGTCACGTGTCCACGGGGCCATGAGCTTCGGTTATCTCGATGCCTCAAAGCCCTCGACAACGCTCACGCGCAAGCTCGAGGTGGAGAACCATTCGTTCTTCCCGCTGGTGTACAAGGTGAAATCGACGCTGCGGCACCAGGACGACAAGGACACCGGCGCCGTCAGCATCAGTGTCAGCCCGTCCACGATCTATGTCGGGCCGTTTGGTTCGGCCAAGGTCACGGTGAAGCTCAACGTCGATGGCACCAGGCTGCGCCCCAACCTGATGAACTCGAGCACGGCCGGCAACAATAGCGGGCCATTGACCGCGAATGAATACGACGGCTACATCGTGTTCGATGGTCTTCACCACAAGGTGACCATGCCGTGGCACATCCTGCCGCGTAAGTCGGCCGACGTGGTGGCCAAGCTGCCAGGCGGCCACCTGCCGATCAATTCAGCGGGTCTCGGATCGGTCAGCGTCGAGAACAAGGGCGTTGGAGATGCGCAGATGTTCGCGTACTCCATGCTCGGCACCGGAACGAATCGTCCGGGTGGCGCGCATGGCGAAAATTCCCCGACCCCGGACATCCGCGCCGTGGGCGTCAATACGTTCGGAGTCCCGGCCGGGTTCTGCGCCGCGACGGAGAACTTCATCTGGGAGTTCGCGTTCAACATGTTCGAACGTCCGACGATGCCGATAGGAACCTGGCACGAAGTCGATCTGGACGTGGATGGCGACGGAGGAGACGACTTCCAGATCTACACGCGCGATGTCTCGGGTGACTTCGGCCTCGAGGACGGCCGCCAGGCAACCGCGGTGTACGACGTGAATGCGGGAACGGTGTTGTTGCGCTCCGACTCTTTCACGATGGAGCACGCCACGAACTCGTCCACGCTCGTCATGCGTATCTGCGGCAGCGATCTCGGCATGACGCTGGCGGATATCGGGCGACCGGTGAGCGCCGATTTCCGCGCAATCTCCTGGTACTGGGGCACGCCACAATCGCACCTTGGGCCGTTCAAGATCGCTCCAGGCGGCGAGGAATTCAGCGCAGGGATTCCTGGCGCTGTGCTCGGTTACAAACAAAAAGGTTCGCTCGATGTGAGGCAGTGGGGTCTCTTCCCGGGTACGGACCCGCACGCCGGTCTCCTGCTCATCAACAACAGCGCCTTCTCCGATACGAACAACGGTGGTGCCACTGCGGCGTCGGAGGCCATCCTGCTGCCGAGGTGAGTGCCGGTTACGACAGCTGACGCCGTCTTTCGAGACGGCAACCCATCAGCCCCCGCGGGAAACCGCGGGGGCTTTTTTATTTACCCGCGGTCGACGCGTGCGATGAAACATCCGGCTTCGGCATGACGCACGTGCAACCAGCGCGCCTCGTGCTCGCGGAACAGCACGTCTATCTGCGCCTCGGGGGACACGTCGGGGCGCGCGGACAGCTCGCTCACGCGACTGCCTGATTTTCGCGCTTCGAAGGCGAGCGGCAGCGTGCGCAGCGCCTCGGGAAAACCTGCTCCCGAGAACGCCTCGCAGTGTCCGGCATGGATGAACACCGGGCCCGGAGCCATGAGGCTTCCGTCATCGCTGCGCGGTCGGAAGGTAAAGAGCAGGCGCTGATCGCGGCCGGCGACGAACGGCCTGAGGCAACAACGGCATGGGCCGGTGCCGCTCGCGATCTCGAGATGGACGGGATGCCCGTATCCCGGAGAAAGATGGGTGCGCCGCACTTCGTCGGCAATTTCCTGTGGGACACCACGTACGGTGAATCGCATGTCTTGCTCCCGGTGACGTGGCGAAAGTCTGCCGCGCCATGGAGCAACCAGCGACCCGATGCTTGCGCTCCGTTCAGCGATCCGGCGGCGATCGGGGAGGAGGCAGCGTATGCGGTGCGGAAGCGTCGTCGCCCGTGTCTCCGCGCCGGGCCCTCGCGTTGCAGCTCACGGCATTGCCGCGCGAATCGGTGTGATAGGTGAGCTCGCCGGCGCTCGTCTTTGCGACCACGCGGAATCCCGCCACCAGCATCTGGGTGTACATGACCCCGGGTTCGGGGCAGCCCAGGGAACCGTCGCTCCAGGTCAGTTGCTCGGCGCGCGTGAGCACCACCGCGCTTTCGGCGACATTGAAGCGCTTTGCGGCGTCTGCAACCACCGCGCGCCGCACCTCGCGCGGGATCAGCGCGGTGGATACCGGCTCACCGGCGGTCAAGGGCGTCAACGTTTCGATATCCGGAATGCGCTTCGGTGGAGCGATCTGGCGCGGAGTCAGCGGTGTGTCTGCAGCGCAGGCGGCCGACGCCGCGAACACTCCGGCAAGGATCAGTATTTTCAGGGACTTCGACATCATCGGCTCCTGGCTGAACAGTGTATAAACGCGCAGCGCGAGGCGCCGGGGTTTCATGAAGTACCGCCATCAGTATCACGCCGGCAATTTTGCCGACGTCCACAAGCACGTCTTGCTGCTCGAGGTCCTGCGCGCGCTGACGCGCAAGGACAAGGGCCTGCTGTTCGTCGACACCCACGCGGGGCGCGGCGACTACGATCTTCATCCCGGCGATCGCGAACATCCGGCCGAGTGGCAGGCGGGTGTCGCGCGCCTGCTCGCGGCGGCGCCGCGTCACGCGGCGCTCGTGAGTTATCGCGAAATCATCGAGCGCGGCATGCATGGCGGCAGCCTGCATTATCCAGGGTCGCCGCTGCTCGCAATGCGGGCTCTGCGGCCCGTGGATCGCGCCGTATTTTTCGAGACGCAGCGCGAGGAAGCCGGCCATCTACGCCAGGCGCTGGAGGAACATGGACGCGCGCGCGTCGAAGTCGCCGACGGCTTCGCCGGGTTGCGCGCGCTGCTGCCGCCGCCCGAGCGACGCGGTTGCGTGCTCATCGATCCACCCTACGAGGAACGCGAGGATCTGACCCGTGTGCAGCAAGCGCTACAGGACGCGCTGCAGCGCTTCGAAAGCGCGGTGCTGGTGGCCTGGCTGCCGGTGAAACTGCGCGAGGACTTCGACGCGTGGTATGGCCAGCTGGGGCGCGCGGTCAACCGTCCGATGCTGACGTCGCTGCTCTGGATGCATCCCTGCGACTCGCGCGCCGCGCTCAACGGATCGGCCCTGGTGGTGGTGAACCCGCCCTATCTAGTCGAAGGGGCGATGCGCGAATGGCTGCCCGAGGCGCAGACCATTCTCGGGGGACCGCAGTCGGGCTGCGAGGTGTTGTGAATCAGCGAACGCCTTCCAGCAGGGGCTTGAGATAGCCGTCGAATTCCTGGCCCTCCCGTGCGACCACGGCGATGCTGCCCGGGCCGGCGGGCAACACGACGCCGTGATATTCCCCTTCGGAAAATTTGCCGGCTCCTTCAGCCGTCACGTGCGCCAGCAACATCACGGTCAACGGACCGCGGTCGGTTTGCACCACGAGGTGCGGCACGATGTGCCCGCGGAAAGGACAAGGCGAGGCGTAGGTCACCGGGAAGCGCGCGTCAAAACGTACCCCGGCTTTCGCGAGCACTGCCGCGAGTGCTTCCGCCGACACCGGCTCGTGTTTCTGCCAGCTGCCTGGTTCATGGTTCACGTGCTCGATGACCTCGGCTGCCAGTGCCGGCTGCGGACGGAAGAGCCAGGCGCCGCCTCCCACCAGCAGGGCAAGCACCAATGACGCGGCCAGCGCGAATCGCCGCGGCGCAGCCTTGCTGGTCTCCGTGGGTTTGCGGAAGCGATGCAGCGGCAGCTCGAGTGCGGCCTTGAGCCGTTCTTCCATGGCCAGCGTTTCGTCACGGAAACGCGCGCATTGCGGGCAGGTGGCGATGTGCTGCGCCACCTCGGCGGACAACGCCTGGGGGTCGCCGCCGATGGCCAGGCGCGCATGTTTGCATTCGAACACGCCGCTCATTCGACATCCTCCGCAGTCGTGAGTCCGTAGATCACGCGCAGCCGGTTGCGTGCGCGGAACAGGCGGGTCAGCACCGCGGCCTGCGTGAGGCCCAGCTGCTCGCCGATTTCCGCTGTGGTCAGGCCGCCCAGCACCTGCAGGACCAGGGGCTCACGATATTCGTCGGGCAGCTGCAGGATGGCGCGGCGCAGGTCGTCCAGGCCTGCATCCCCATCACTGGTATCGCTGCTCAACAGGGCCGGATCACCCTGGACCTCGACATCGGCGAGATCCACGGTAGGCAGACGCTTGCGTTCATAGAGACGGGCATGTTCGCGGCGCACGATGGTGAGCAGCCACGGGCGCGTGGCCGCGGGATCCTTGATCTCCTCGCGGGACTTCCAGGCTCTGATGAGTGTCTCCTGCACCACGTCCTCCGCCACGGCCCGGTCGCGTGCCAGCCAGAAGGCGAAACGCACCAGGTCCGGGCGCAAGGTTTCCAGCAAGCGCGCGAACGCCGAAGTCGCCGTGTTTCCGCGTGGGCGTGGGTTCATGTATAAGACCGGCCGAGTGAAGCGCTTATTTCAGCCATCTTCCTGGTCAGAGTTGCCTTGGCAATGAACGCCCCGGATCAGTACGGAGTGGTCGGTCATCCGATCAATCACAGCTGGTCGCCTTTCATCCACGGGCTCTTTGCGAAACAGACCGAGCAGTCCCTGGTTTACCGGCTCTACGACATCGCCCCGGAGGACTTTCGCGCGCAGGTACTGGAATTCTTCACACGCGGCGGCCGCGGCCTGAACGTGACCGTACCACACAAGGAAGCGGCGGCCGAACTGGCCAACGAGCTCACCGTCCGCGCCGACCGCGCCGGCGCCGTCAACACCCTCATGGTCAACTCCGAGCACAACCTGCTCGGCGACAACACCGACGGCTACGGGCTGGTCACCGACCTTCGCAAGAACCTCGGCCTCACCATCACCAACGACCGGATCCTGATTCTCGGCGCTGGCGGCGCGACGCGCGGCGTGGTCGAACCCCTGCTGGAGCTCGGGCCCACGGAGCTGGTCGTTGCGAACCGCTCACCGGACCGGGCGGTCAACCTGGCTTCGTTGTTCGTCGACCTCGGCGCGATTCGCGGCTGCGGATTCGAGGACGTCGGCGACGAACCCTTCGATCTCGTCATCAACGCCACCGCCGCCGGCCTCACGGGCGCCGTGCCGAACGTGGATGGCTCTGTCATCGCCAGCCACACGGTCTGCTACGACATGAGCTACAGCAAGGCGTCGACGCCTTTCGTGAGCTGGTCCATTGAACAAGGCTGCGCCCGAGCCCATAAAGGCTGGGGCATGCTCGTCGAGCAGGCCGCTGAAGCGTTCACGTTGTGGCGCGGCGTACGACCCGACACCGAGCCCGTGCTGGCCGTTCTTGGAACCAAATGACCGACGCAAACATCCGCGGGACCACGCTGCCCGCCTTCGACCGCATCGCCGCCTCGGAAGTGGAGCCCACCATCCGCGAGTTGCTGCAGCGCAATCGTGGTGAAGTTGCGACGCTCGAATCCCAGCCGCACCCGACCTTCGCCAACACCGTGTTGCCGCTCGAGCAGCTCTCGCATCGCCTGTCGCGCACCTGGTCGCCCATCAGCCACCTGAACGGCGTGCTCAATTCCGACGAACTGCGCGCCAGCTACAACGCCTGCCTGCCGCTGCTGTCTAACTACTGGACCGACCTGGCGCAGAGCGAGCCGCTGTTCCGCGCCTATACGGCGATCGCCGCGAACGAATCAGGCTCGCTCGACGCCGCCCAGCGCCGCGTCATCGAACGCGCGCTCGAAGATTTCCGGCTCGCCGGCGTGGGGCTTCCGGCGGAACGCAAGGCCAGATACAAGGCCGTGGTGCAGGAG
>DASQJS010000245.1:0-6685 GCA_035630995.1 Steroidobacteraceae bacterium
GCAGGTCTCAGCTTTTCGGGCACTGACGGCCCGGGCTGAGCAAGGACCGGATTATGAGAACCATTCCGGGAGTTATGTAATGCGCCGGGCTGGCGGCGTAACCGGTGTCAGCCGCTCTCGATGATCCCGCGGAACCGGCCGGTGGCGGAGTATTCGATCTGGCCGGGCACGTTACCGGCCAGCAGGCTTCGGCGGCGCGTCACCGCGGCGTCCAGCACTTCGGCCACCGGCATGGCCTTGCCGAACAGATATCCCTGCCCGGTCTTGCAGCCGAGCTCCAGCAGCGTGTCGCGCTGAATGTCGTGTTCGATGCCTTCCGCCACGGTATCGAGGTCGAGCGCCTCGGCCAGCGAAAGGATGGCGCGCGCCAGCGCAACCGCGTCGACTCCGCCGGCGCCCTCACGGTCACCCGCCAGGCGCTCGACGAAAGACCGGTCGATCTTGATGATGTCGATGGGAAAGCGATGTAGATAGGCGAGCGAGGAATACCCGGTGCCGAAGTCATCGAGCGCGATCCTCACGCCAATCCTCTTGAGTTCCTGGAACGTGCGCTCGAGGCTTTCTGAATTCTCCAGCAACAGGCTCTCGGTCACCTCGAGAATGAGGCAGTTGGGTGCGAGTTGATGCGTGGCGAGCGCGTTGCGCACGTCTTCGACGATATTGCCGTGGTTCAGATAGCGGCTCGACACGTTGACCGAGACGCGGATGCCCTCGCCGTGAGCCACGTCGCGCTGCAGGCGCGCCAGGTCGGCGCAGGCGCGATTCAGGATCCACTGAGTCATCGCGACGATCTGGCCCGTTTCCTCGGCGAGCGGAATGAAGTCACCGGGCATGACCAGTCCGCGCGTCGGGTGCCGCCAGCGCATCAATGCTTCGACTCCGACCAGGTGCCGCGAAGTCAGATCGACGATCGGCTGGTAGTGCGCCTCGAACTGCTGTTCTTCGATGGCCGTGGTGAGTTCATTTTCGATGCGAATGCGCCGCCGCGCCGCGCGCAGCATTTCGGGCTGGAAGACTTCGGCGTGGCCCTTGCCGTTCGACTTGGCGGAGTACATCGCCGCGTCGGCATTGCGCAGCAGTCTTTCCACGTTGCTGACGCGATCGGCCAGCGCCACGCCGACGCTGCAGCCGACGCGCAAGGGCCGCCCATCGATCTCGAAAGGCTGGCGGCAGGCATCGAGGACCTGGCGTGCGACCGCCATCGCCGCCTCGATATTCGGTGCGTGATCGATGAGTACCGCGAATTCATCGCCGCCCAGTCGGGCCACGGTGTCGCCCGCCCGCGTGGACTGGACCAGGCGATGCGCGAATGCGCGCAGCAGCGCATCGCCGGCGCTGTGCCCCAGGCTGTCGTTCACGGTCTTGAAGTTGTCGAGGTCGATGAACAACACCGCCGGCGTCCTTCCGTCGGCGATGTGCCTGATGGCCTGGTGCACGCGATCGGCGAACAGTGAACGGTTGGCGAGCAGCGTCAGGGAATCGTGGAACGCGAGCGTGCGCAGCTGGTCGTGCAGGCGCGTGGCATCGGAAATGTCGCGGATATTCAGCGTCACGCCGCGAATCGACTCCACGTGGCACAGGTTGGCGATGACCATCTTGTAGGAACGCTTCTCGTCGTCGCCCTGCGGAATCGAAAAATTCGCCGTCTGTTCGGAATGCGCGGCGCGAACCACCTGGTCGAATACCTCGCGTAAGTGCGGCGACTCCGGCCCGAGCACTGCATCGAGACGCTGGCCGGCGAGTTCGCCGGGCGCCACGCCTAACAACTGCTCGGACGAGGGGCTGGCATAACGAATGACTCCATCGGGGTCGCAGATCGCGATCATGTCGCTCGAGCGGCGCACCAGCTCGGTCAGGCGCTCGTCGAAGCGGCGTGTGGCCACTTCGCGGTTCAGGCTCACCACTTCGCGCGTGGAGAAAGCCTGGCCCGCGACCACCAGCAGCGTCGCCGCGACCAGCACCCAGATCAGCAACGGCGACTGGCCGCTGGCGAGCTGCAGACGGTCGTCGAGCAACGCGATGGTTCCGACCATGAGAGCGACGATGGGCAGCGAGCCGCGCAGATCGCCCTGAAGCCCCAGCGTCGACGCCACCGGCTGGCGGTGGCCGAGCTGGGAACGCACGGCGGCGAACATGCAGACATAGAACACGAAGTAGCCGACGTCGCTCGCGCCGCCGATGACGTAAGTGCCACGCAGCTCGGCGTTGACCCACAGCAGGTCGGAGACCAGTGTCACCACCATGGCGATCAGCAGCCAGACGATCGGACGTTCTTCGCGCCAGTTGGAGATCTGCATGGCGACCATCGCGCCGGCGATGATCGCGATCGCATCGCCGATGCCGTAGCCGACCACCGACCAGGTTTCCATGATGTCGTCGCCCGACATGGCGGCGACCGGCGCCAACGCCGTGAACCACAGCAGCGAGCCGAACCCGATTGCAACCGTGGTGAAGTCGATCCACGCGCGCATCGTGCGCGCACGTCCGCCCAGGTCGAGGTACAACAGCACGAACGCCCAGGCCGCGAGGGGGTAATAGAAGATGTAGAGCACATCGGGCCAGGAGCCGAAGGTGACGTTTTCGGTCAGCGCCGTATATCCCCAGCCGACACTCGCGATGAGATCGAGCACCAGCGCGGCGAAGATGAGACGCCACGCGCGACGTCGCCGTTGACTCAGCGCCGCATCGAACAGGGACGGCCACAACACGACACAGATCCCGACGCTCACGGGGAATGACCCCCAGGCGCCGATGTAATCGGTCACCGCTTCGCCCCCCCATCCGGCGACCATGAACAACATGCAGACAGCCGTGTAGACCACTGAGATCGCGAACAGCGGCCGCGCCCATCGCCCGACAAATCTTGCAATAAACGAATTCATTCGCCGGTCAATGCTCCCAAAGCAGCACGGCATCCGCGCTGATCGCAGTCACAACAACATCGGCATCGGGGCACCGATTTGCAGCTTTTTCGCCGTGACCCGGTTGCCAGTCCCGGAACGACTCGGCAGACTGCCCGCGGCATAAAGAAAGCCCTGAGAGAAACCCTGCCGGTGAATGGACACAAGCGAACGCTGATTGTGATTGCCTTCACAGCATGCGGCGCCGTCTGTGCGCATGTCGCGCACGCCGACGCCGTGCAGGTGGTTTCCGGAAGCATCGGTGGGACGTCGGATTTCGTGTTCCGCGGACTGTCACTGACGCGCGGCAAACCCGCGGCGCAGGCCTCGATCGACGTGGAATTCCCCAAGGAGTTTTACATCGGCGGCTTCGTTTCCACGGCGGATCCGAAGTCCAATCCCAGCCCCGACCTGGAATTGGATCTGTGGGCCGGCCGTTACTGGCGCCTCTCGGAAAACTTTTCGGGCGACCTGCGCCTGTCGCAGTACACCTATCCCAACGATCCGCGACGAGTCAGTTACAACCGCACCGAACTCACCGCCACGCTGGGTCTTCACAACCGGTTTTTTGCCGCGGCTATCTATTCGCCCAACACGTCGGCAATCGGCTCCTCGGCTGGCTACGACGAAGGTAACGCGTGGGCACTCGAACTTTCCGGCCGCCAGCCGATCAACCAGCACCTGTCGATCTCTGCGGGCTTCGGTCACTACGGTCTCGAAGAGGTCTATCACGACAGCTACAACTACTGGAACGTCACGCTGATCGCGGCGTTCAAGGCCTTCGAGTTCCAGTTCGCCTACCTGGGGGTGGATGACTCCCTGGAACAGCACTTCGAACCGGACTCCGTTGGCGATCGCTTCGCCGTCACCGCGTTATGGCGTTTCTCGACCACCAAATAGCGTTGCGGGAACCGTATTTCCGGTCCGCGGTACTCATGGGCAGTAGGTCGATGAAGGTGGGCTGCCGTGGCACTGAAAAGCGTTGAATTCCAGTCCCCGCGGGCACCAGGCGCAAGTCCCGACGCCTCTGAACGCGAGCTGCTCGAACGCATAGCGCGGTCGAAGGACCAGGCGGCGTTCCGCACGTTGTACGGCAGCTACTACCAGCGCCTTTCGCGCCTCCTGGCGCGAATGTCGGTGCGCCGCGAAGACATCGAAGAGGTCATCAACGACACCTTCTGGGTGGTGTGGACCAAGGCGGGCGAGTTTCGTGGCGCTTCGCAGCTGTCCACCTGGATCATCGGCATCGCCTACCGGCGGGCACTGAATGCGCTGCGCCGCGCGAAGATCCGGCCCGTGTCCGATGAACCGTTTGATGAAGATTCGATCAGCGTGATGTCCACCGACGCCGCCGAGACCGATGGCCAGTGGCTGGCGCTGGGGCTCACACGCCTGCCGGTCGAGCAGCGCATGGCGCTCGAACTGACCTACACTCTCGGCCATTCCTGCGAAGAGGTGGCCGCGATCCTCGATTGCCCGGTGAACACCGTGAAGACACGCCTGTTCCGGGCACGCGAGACACTCAAACAAGTGTTGCCCGCCCTTGCGGGCATGTCCGGAGAAAAATCATGAGCGCCCGCATTCCCGATACTCACGCCGAAGCCTGGGCTCTGCTGCCCTGGCTCGCCAACGGCCGCCTCCCGGCGTCCGACCGTGAATGGGTGGAGGCACATGTAGCTCATTGCGCCGAATGCCGCGGTGAGCTCGACGCGCAGCGGAAAGTCGCAACCCAGATCAGCCGGGACACTTCGCCGGACATGGCGGGGACCCCCGGCTCGACAGGATACGGCTCGACAGGAAACGATGAGCAGCGCTCGTTCAACAAGTTGTGGGCGCGCATCGAGGCGTCCGAAGGTGCAGCGCCATCGGCCAGCGGCGTCGCCGGCGGCTTCTCCTCCCGAACCTCACGCACCGTGCGATGGCTCGCGGCGGCCGTGGTCGTGCAGGGTTTCGGCCTGGCGCTGTTCGGCTTCAACGCGCTGCGTGACAACGCCGGCGAAATCGTCACGGTCGCCGAAGTTCCCGCACAGCGGCTCAATGCGCCGGCCGTCCGCGTCGTATTTGCGCCGGAAGCATCGATGGCCACCATCAATACGCTGCTCACGCACCAGGAGCTTTCAATCGTGTCCGGGCCAGGCACGTCGGGAAATTTCACCGCAGAACTGTCGGCCAAAGCCGTGGCCTCCGGCGCATCGGCAGATTCCGTCGCCGCGGTGTTGTCGAAGGATCCGAATGTCACTTTCGCCCAACCGGTTGCGCGCTGATACGCACATGGACTGGCGGCTCGGCGTTGCCGTAACGCTGGCCGCCCTCGCGTTTGCGCTGTCGGGTGGCGCCATCGCGGCGGCGCCGCCGGTTCTCACGCCGCCGGAAGTTCGCTCCGACCCCGCCCAGTTCATCGTCGTGGCCGTCGCCAATCCGGTGACGGGCCGGCCCGGCGCGGTCGGTGGCACCGCCCACGGTTATGGCTCGAGTACGAACTACCGGGTCAGCGCGTCGGCAACGGCCATCATCCGCGAGATCACCTCCCGGTATTCACTTACCCGCGTTTCCGAGTGGCCGATCGACGAACTGCAGATGCATTGCGTGCTGTTCCGGATTCCTCCCGGCACCACGCGCGAAGCGATCATCGAAAAGCTGAAGGCGGACCGCCGCATTCTCATCGTGCAGCCGCTCAACGAATTCGAGTCCGCCACCGAAACGCCGGTGGCAGCACCTGCCGTGACGTTCGACGACCCCTACTCGCGCCTGCAAACCAACGTACGCGCTCTCGACGTGGCGGAGGCACACAACTTCAGCCGCGGCGCCGGCATTCGCGTGGCCATCATCGACACCGGCGTCGATACGCGTCATCCCGACCTGGTCGGCCGCACGCATCTCACGCGCAACTACATCGACTCCGACGAAGTCGCGTTTCGCGGCGACCGCCACGGGACGCAGGTGGCCGGGCTCATTGCGGCCGCGGCCAACAACGGGGTCGGCATTGTCGGGGTCGCGCCTGACGTGCGGCTCATGGCCTACAAGGCCTGCTGGCAGGCATCCGCCAGCACGACGGGGCGCTGCAATTCATTCACCATTGCCCAGGCGCTCGCGGATGCATTGGCCGCAAAGGCGCAGGTCATCAACCTGAGCCTGGTGGGGCCCAGCGATCCGCTGCTCGAGGCCCTGGTTGCCAAGGCCATCGCGGCGGGAGTGATCGTGGTGGGCGCGGTTTCGGATGATCCCCGGTTCGCATTTGCCGCCAAACTACCGAGCGTGCTGCCGGTCGCCGAATCGGAAACCTCGGCCAACCAGGGCGACGAGATCCTGCGCGCGCCGGCACGAGACATCGTCACGCTGGTCCCGAACGGGCATTACGACTTTGCTTCCGGAAGCTCGCTGGCCACTGCGCAGATTTCCGGAGTGGTAGCGTTGCTGCTGGCGCGCAATCAGAAACTCGGCATCAGCCGCCTGCGCGAGCTGCTGTCTCAATCCACCGAAAACCACGACACGACTCGCGGACCTTTCCGCTCGGTCAATGCCTGCGTGGCCGTCGCCAGGCTCGTGCGCGGCGCCAGCTGCAATTGATGGGGGCATTCCTCTTTTGCTGGCAAGAGGGGACGTGGTTCGTATGTGGAGGGTCGAGCGACGGGCGGCCCTGCATGCGATGAGACTCGCTTTTCGCCGGGCCCTTCGTTGATTGACTGCCGCCAGATTGCGGGCCGCCGACACACACGAAGACATCTTGTAGTCAGTTGAGTTGGGCGGCAGCAAAGAGTCCTGAACGCGCAGTGATCGGCTTCGTG
>DASQJS010000246.1:0-4328 GCA_035630995.1 Steroidobacteraceae bacterium
CCTGCGAGCCGAAGCTTCTTTGCCGCCGAAGTGCCCGCCGGCACTTTGAGGCTCACGGCCCCCGACAACGTCGGGATCTCCACCGTCGCCCCCAGCGCTGCTTCCCACGGCGCGAGCGGCAGATCCAGGTACAGATCGTGGCCCGTGGTGCGATACAGGCGATGGGGCTTGAGCGTGATGTCGAGGTACAAGTCGCCGTCGCGGCCACCATGCCTGCCCTTGCCTCCCTTGCCCGGCAGGCGCAGGCGCTGGCCGTCGACGGCGCCGGGCGCGACGCGCGCTTTCACCGTATGCGGCACGCGCCGCATGCGTCCGGCAGCGTCGTAGTCCGGCAGGGAAAGCGACAGTGACAACGTGGTGCCGAGGAACGCATCTTCGATGCTGATTTCCACCGGCACTTCGAAGTCCTCGCCCGGCAGCGCGCCGCTCCGCGCGCCAAAGCGCGAGAACAGATCGGCAAAATCCGCGTCATCGAACGAGAACTGCGCGGAGCCCGCGCCCGCGCCGCCATGCTGGCGCGCCCAGTCCGGCGGAGGCCGGAACTCCTCTCCCTGCGGGCGGCTGCCAAGCGCGTCATAGGCCGCACGCTTCTCGGGATCTTTCAGCGTCTGATACGCCTCGGCGACTTCCTTGAACTTCGCTTCCGCGCCCGGCTCTTTGGAGACGTCGGGATGGTGTTTCTGCGCGAGGCGCCGGTAAGCCTTCCTGATTTCATCGGCCGAAGCGCCGCGCCCGACACCAAGCGCGGCGTAGTAGTCCGTGTATTTCATCGCGCCCCGTCGCCTATTGGCCTCCCATGGGCATCTGCTTCTGCTTGTAGTCCGCGGGAACTTCGAACATCGAGGCCGGGATGGCTTCTTCGCGCCACAGGCTCACTTTGTGTTCGGTATTGCCAAGCTTGCCGTTTTCATAGCCGCGCGTGCGAACCGGGAAACCATTCACTTTGGCCTGCGCGCCGAATTCATTGGTCATCATGCCGGCCAACATCGGGACGGATTTCGCCATTTCCTCGAACACCCTCGCGAAATTGGCAAACACGGCCTGGAAATTTTCCTTGCCCGGGAGCGACGAGTACGGCACCACGCACAGCTGGTCGTCGAGCTCGCCATTGCGCTTGACGTCCCAGAGGCGGCAGTTGCGCCCATCTACTGTGTCGGACTTGCCGGTGTCCAGGGCTTCCACGACCCACTTCTGATCGGCGCCGCTCATGCCGGGCATCGCCTGCTCCATTTGCGCGCGCTGCTCGGGTGGCAGCTTCGCGAGCTGATCTTTCATCTGCGCCATGGCTGCGTTGATCTTCGTCGCGAGCTTCTCCATGGTGGCCTTGTCGAACGCGATGTAGCTCTTGTCCGCATCGTCGATGATGTACAACGTGCCGTTCTTGATCAGCGTCGCCCGGCCGCCCGCGTCGACAAATCGACCGAGGCCGTTCTGGACGTACATTCTCTGCGAAAGCTCGGTGCTGCCGGACGCGATGTCACGGTCCACCAGCTCGACGTAAACACCCGCGCCCGCCGCCTGCGCGCCAAGTGCCCCCAGGACAACCAAAAAAATGCGTTTCATGCTTTCCCTCGCGGTTTAGTGCTCGGGACTCTACACCGCGCGATATAGACTTCAAACCGCATGGAAGAGCGCCGCAAACCAGTCCTGGGACGCGTGGTTCCGGGCGTAACGCCCGCCCTTCAGCGGCGGCTGCGCCGCGTATTCGCCGTGCTGCAGTGGCTCAGCGTGCCTCTGGCGAGCAAGCTCGCCTTTCGCCTCTTTCTTACGCCGCCACGCCGCAAAGTGGAGCCCGGAGACGCACCCATCATCGCGCTGGCAGAGCGCGCCACGCTGCGTTGCGGAGCGGACAAATTCACCGTCTGGCACTGGGGCCAGGGCGACCCCTGCGTGGTGCTGTTGCACGGCTGGGGCAGTCACGCAGCCCGCTTTGCCACTTTCGTCGCGCCGCTGCGCGCGGCGGGCTTTTCCGTGATCGGCATCGACGCGCCCGCGCATGGCACATCACCGGGGCGCCTGTCGGACCTGCCCAGATTTCGCGACAGCCTCGCGGAAGTCCTGCGCCGGCACGCGCCGGTGCACGCGGTGATAGGCCATTCACTCGGTGGCGGCGCGGTGCTCACCGTGCTGGCGGAGACGGCCGACTACCACCCGAAGAAAATCTGCCTCTTCGGTGTGCCGTCGGACATGGATTTCATCCTCGGATCGTTCGCGATGATGTTGGGACTCAGGTACGCGGCGCGCGCCAGTCTGCGCGAGCGCTTCGCCGCTCATTTCGGCCGCCCCGCGGCCGCCATTTCAACAGCCGCCGCCGCGGCGTCGGTGCGTATTCCAGTGCTCATCGTTCACGACGAGGAAGACAATGTCGCGCCCATCGCCCAGGGGACCGCGCTCGCGGCTGCCATTCCCCACGCGATGGTGTGGCGCACGCAGGGGCTCGGCCACAGCGGCGCGCTACGCGACCCCGCCACCATCGAACGCGTGGTGAAGTTCCTCTGCGAGTGACGCGCGGGTAGTTAGCCCGCGGCGAGCCGTTCAGAAGCTTGCGCGGAAGAAGATTTCCGGGCCCGGCACCGACATATCGAAGAGCGCAGGCTTGTTGCTCGGCTCCGGCTCCCGCTCCAGCTCGTAACGCAGCTGGGTGTAGCCGATACCCACGGCCAGGTTCTTGTGCCAGCGGAACTGGATGTCGCCGTGGAAATCGGACAGCCGGCCAGTGATTTCGTCTTTCGAGTACTCGAATGTCTGGCCACGCGCGGTGATCGACCAGCGCTTCGAAATGCGGTAGCTCGCGTTGAACGCGATGGTGGCGAAAGGAGCCACCTCGTCGAACTTCTCGTTATTGAGGGTGCCCGGTTGCTTCATTTCGGCATGAGCTTCGATGACGTGCACGCCAATGCCGGCGCCGGCTTCGAAGCGCTCGGCCTTGAACAGCGAGTACGTGTAAGTCAGCGACAACACGCGCCAGTCGAAGTTGGTCCGGACAATATCGTCGGTGTCGAAAGTCGAGTCCCCGAAATCAATCGGGTCCGTCACGATCACTTCGCCGAATCTGGCGATCTTGAAATAGTCGATACGCAGATGGTTGCGCTCGCCCATCCGGATGTCGAATTCCATGCGTGCCTGTTCGATCTGATCGTCCAGGCCAAGGTCTTCCTCGGCCACGAGCTCAGTGCCCGGGGGCGGCAAATTTATCGGTACCTGTGGCGCGGGTGGCGGCGGGATGATGAAGACCGCCGGCGACGTCGGGTCGACGCGCAAGTTGGTCTCGGGAGACGCTCCGAATGCGGACATGCGCACGAAGAAGCGATCGGAGACTGGACTGGCGACCTCGAGTGACTTTGGCTTGAGCGCCTCGCTGGGCTTGAGCACGGGCTCCGCCTTTTCCTCGCGCGGTCCGTTCGCGACCGGTTCCTCACGGTCACGGCGCCAGAGCGCGCACCCCGTGTTCAGAAGGCACAGAAGAAGGATCAGCCCAAGACGCATTCGCGGCTCCTGCCCAAACAAGCAAACGGCCCTGGATTCAGGGCCGCGCCATGATCTAACAGCTCGGGGACGGGCGCCAGCGTCGCGGTCAAGCGACGCGCCCGGTGTGCGCTACGTCACACCGTAGGCGGGTGGGGACATGGAAGAGAGTGTGGGGACAGACTGGAAGTCTGTCCCCACCCGTCTATCTCTTCATTGCCTCGAAGAACTCGGAGTTGGTCTTCGTGTCCTTCATCTTGTCGAGCAGGAACTCGACCGCGGCAAGTTCATCCATGGGATGCAGCAGCTTGCGCAGGATCCAGATCTTGGCGAGTTCGCCCGGATCGGTGATGAGCTCTTCCTTGCGCGTGCCGGAACGGTTGATGTTCATGGCCGGGAACACACGCTTTTCAGCGATGCGGCGATCCAGGTGGATTTCGCAGTTACCCGTGCCCTTGAACTCTTCGTAGATCACGTCGTCCATCTTCGAGCCGGTGTCGATGAGGGCCGTGGCCAGGATAGTTAGGCTGCCACCCTCTTCGATGTTGCGCGCCGCGCCGAAGAATCGCTTCGGACGCTGCAACGCATTCGCGTCCACGCCACCGGTGAGCACCTTGCCGGAGCTCGGCACCACGGTGTTGTAGGCGCGCGCGAGGCGCGTGATGGAATCGAGCAGGATCACCACGTCTTTCTTGTGCTCGACCAGGCGCTTGGCCTTCTCGATCACCATTTCCGCGACCTGCACGTGGCGGGCAGCGGGTTCGTCGAACGTGGACGACACCACTTCGCCCTTCACGGTGCGCTGCATCTCGGTCACTTCTTCCGGGCGCTCGTCGATGAGCAGCACGATGAGGTGCACTTCG
>DASQJS010000247.1:0-6647 GCA_035630995.1 Steroidobacteraceae bacterium
GCTGGTGCTGTCGTGGATCGTGGGCCTCACCGCGCCGCTGTTCACCATCACCGGGACGGAGATTTCCGGCCGCGATCTCATCCTCATCGCCGGCGGCGTATTCCTGGTGTGGAAGTCCACCATGGAAATCCACCAGCTCACCGAAGGTGAGGAAGGCCACGCCTCGAAAAGCGTGAAGGCCAGTTTCGGCGCCATCATCGTGCAGATCATCATCATCGACATGGTGTTCTCGCTCGACTCCATCATCACGGCGGTCGGCCTGGTCGACGAGCTCGCGGTCATGATCGCCGCAGTAGTCGCTTCGGTCGGCCTCATGATGCTGTTTGCGCGCGCCATCGGCGACTTCGTTTCGGCGCACCCGTCCATCAAGATGCTGGCGCTGTCGTTCCTGCTGCTGGTGGGTGTCATGCTCATCGCCGAAGGGTTCGATCACAAGGTGCCGAAGGGCTATATCTACTTCGCGATGGCGTTCTCGGTGGCGGTGGAGATGCTCAACATCCGCATGCGCAAAAAGAAGGTCGCTCCCGTCAAGCTTCACGAGCCATACGAGAAGGGTTAGTCATGGTTTTTGCACTGCTGCGTCTCGCGGTCTTCATCTGGATATTCGGCTTCATCGTGCTCGCGCTGGTCGCCGTGTCGAGTTATCTGTACTCGACGGAACCCGAGCCCGAGCGCACGCGGCGCGTGCAGACGCGCGTTCGCATGGCGCTGATGTGGCCGGTCGCACTCATGTCATCGGCCGGGCGCGCGCGCCTGCGCCGCGGTTAATCAGGTTCAGGGAGAATCGATAATGGCTTTCACGAATAACGTCTTTCGCGGCCCGGGCAACCCGGGTAACGGCGGAGTCCAACTACCCATGCGTAGAATCCTTATATGGGCGGCAGTCATCTTGATCGCCCTTTTCGTCCTCTTCTCCGTGGGCTGTGGAATCAAGGTGGTGGACACCGGCCAGCGCGGCGTCAAAACCCGTTTCGGCGAAATCACCTCGACGTCGCTTCCCGAAGGTCTCTATTTCTACAACCCGATCACCAGCAAGATCATCGAAATCGACACGCGTGTAAAACGCCTGGATGGTGAAACCGAGTCGTACACGCGCGACGTGCAGCAGGCGAACATCAAGTACACGCTCAACTACCGCCTGCAGCAGAATCAGGCGCATACCATGTATCGCGACGTCGGCACGGACTGGGAGCAGCGCCTGATTCCGCAGGTTGTCCTCGGTACCTTGAAAGAAGTCGTCGGCAAGTGGGATGCGGTGGATCTCATCTCCAACCGCGACAAGGCCACGAACACCGCTTTCGAACAGATCCGGAAGAATCTCGCCGAGCGTTTCGTCGAAATATCCCGCTTCGAGATCACCGACATTTCGTACACCACGGAGTTCGAGACTTCGGTGGAACAGAAGGTGATCGCGCAACAGAAGGCGATCGAAGAACAGAACCGCACCAAGCAGATCGAGGAGCAGGCGCGGCAGAAAGTCCTGTCGGCCGAGGCGGAGGCGAAGTCGATGCAGATTCGCGCTGAGGCGCTCGAACAGAATGCCAAGCTGGTGGAGTGGGAAGCCGTGCAGAAATGGAACGGCGTGTTGCCGCAGTACATGCTGGGCAGCGGCGCCACTCCATTCATCAATCTCAATCCCGGCAAGAACTGAGAGTAGCTTGACCGACGCGAGCTTGCCGGCGCTGATTTTCGACTGCGATGGGGTGCTCATCGACAGCGAATACCTGGCGAGCCGCGTCGAGTCCGAGCTGGTGCGCGAGCTCGGGCTGATGCTCGACGTCGAGGAAACACACGATCTGTTTCTCGGCAAAACCGTCGATGGCGTGCTCGACGCTATCGCGGCCCGCGCCGGGAAACGGCCCTCGACCGCCTGGGTCTACAACTGGGCGTTCGCCACGGCACACGCCTTCCTGCGCGAGCTGAAGTCGGTCGACGGCGTGGGCGTGGCGGTGGAGACGCTGCGCCGCCGCGGCCATCTGATGGCCGTGGCTTCCCAGTCCCCGCTCGCGCGCGTGCAACTCTCGCTGCACGTTGCCGGCCTCGCCGGTCAGTTTGGCGACCACATCTACGTCACGACGATGGTCGCGCGGCCCAAGCCGGCACCTGACATCTATCTCCTGGCGGCGGAGAGGCTCGGTGTCGCGGCCACGAATTGCATCGTCATCGAAGACTCTCCGGCCGGTGCGGCCGCCGCGCTCGGCGCCGGCATGCGGGTTATCGGCTACGCGCCCGGCAAGACTTTCGATGCGATGCGGGCGAGCGGCGCCCGGGTCATCCGTGCGATGGACGAGCTGATTTCCGTTATCGACGCCTGAGCCGCGCCGGGCGCGCGGCTTACTCCTACAGCAGATTCCCCTGACTCGGCCGCGCGAGCGCCTGCTATCCGACGGCGCCTTGGCGCTCCCGGCGTCAGATTGGACGCTCGCTGTCCAAAAAACATAATTCGGGAATTGCCATGAATCGGAGTCTGGTGTGCGCGGCGCTCGCGTCGTTCGTCCTCTCATTGTCGGCGTGCGGGGGCGGCGGCGGCAGTAGTTCGACTCCACCACCCCCTCCACCGCCACCACCGGCCGACACGGTGGCGCCGAGCGTTCCCGCGGGGGTCACCGCCGTGGCGCAATCGGCGAGTTCGATTCTCGTGAGCTGGACAGCCTCGACCGATGCCACCGGAATTTCGGGTTATCGCGTGTTCCGCGACGGCGGCGCGACAGCCGTGAGCACCGTGACCACGACTTCGTATACCGATGCCGGCCTCGCTGCGAGCACCGCGTACAGCTACACCGTGGTCGCCGTGGACTCCTCTCCGGCGGCCAATGCATCGGCCGCTTCGTCGGCGGTGAATGCCACGACTCTGGCGCCACCGCCGTCCACGCCGGTTCGAATCGCCGCGCAACGCGTCTTTCCCAACCTCACTTTGTTTGCCGCGCATTCATTGCTGCGCGTGCCGCACGACACCACGCGCTGGGCCGTCGTGCAGCAGGATGGGCACGTATTGTCCTTCGCGGATACCCCGAGCGTTTCCACGACCAGCAACCTGCTCGACATCAGCGACCGGGTGGTGTTCCGCAACGTTCACGGCTTGTTAGGCCTGGCTTTCCACCCGAACTATCCCACCGATACGCGCGCCTACGCGGCATACACCCACGAGGTGAGCGCCGGAGTCATCGTGCTGCGGATCTCCGAGTTCACCACGGCCGACGGCGGCGCCACGCTGAATGCGGCGTCCGAGCAGATGTTGTTCGAGATGGCCCAGCCCGGCGGGCACAACAATGGCGGCCACCTGTTGTTCGGTCCGGATGGCTTTCTCTATCTCGGCATCGGTGATGGTGGAAACGACGACAGCGCCACCGGCGTCGCCGGCAATGGCCAGCTCACCAACAACCTGCTCGGCAAGATCCTGCGCGTCGATGTCAGCGGCAGCACCGGTTCGCGCCGCTACCGCATTCCGGCCGACAATCCATTCGCGGCGAATCCGTTGTGCAACCTGGATGGCACTGGATCCCAGGATTGCCCGGAGATCTTTGCGTGGGGTTTTCGCAATCCGTGGCGCTGGTCGTTCGACAGCCAGGGTGGCCAGCTCTGGCTCGGCGACGTGGGCTCGCACGCCCGCGAAGAAGTGGATCGCGTGGTGCGCGGCGGCAACTACGGCTGGCGATGCTTCGAAGGAACGATGCAGACCACGCTCAATTGCGGAACGCCCACGACGCCGCTGCTGCCGCCCGTGGCCGAATACGTGCATCCGGTTGGACAATCGGTCGTCGGCGGATTCGTTTACCACGGCACCGCCATCCCCGGGCTCGTGGGCCGCTACGTCTTCGCGGACTACAACCTGGGGCAAATCTGGAATATCGCCACCGACACGGCACCCACGCGGACCGTCGTGACCGCCGATGGCTGGGAATCCGGCCTGAACCCCGCGTCGTTCGCCCAGGACAACGACGGCGAGCTGTACATCGTCGACGTGCGCACGGCCTCTATCTACAAGCTCGTCCCCGGCTAACGGATGGTGCCGGGCCGGATTGGAGTCCGACAACGCGACGCCGTGGGTTCGGTGGCGAGTTATCCCGGTTTCCCGGCCCGGCACCATCTGTTGACGCCATCCGTTACTTGAACTCGGCGATGATCTGCGCGCGCTGCTTCGCGTCGGGCAGCGCGCCCGTGGCGGCGCCCAGGTTGTCGACCAGGTTGCGGAGTTTTCCGGTGGCGGGAATCACGCAGGTCACGGCCGGGTGCGCCAGCACGAACTTGAGGAAGACCTGCGCCCAGCTCTTCGCGCCGAACTCCGCGGCCCAGGCCGGTAGCGGCCTGCCCTGCACGTGGCTGAACAGGTTGCCGTCTTCGAAGGCGCGATTCACCAGCACCGCGACACCCTTGTCCGCGCACAGCGGCAGCAGGCGCTTCTCGGCCTCACGCGTGGTCACCGAGTAGTTGAACTGCACGAAGTCGAGCTTCTCGCGCTCGATGATGGCGATGAGGTCGGGATAAGAGCTGGTGGTGTAGTGCGTGACGCCGATGTACCTGACCCTGCCTTCCGCCTTCCAGCGCCCCAGCGTCTTCAGGTGCGCGTCGAGATCGACGAGATTGTGGACCTGCATGAGGTCGATGGGCTTGTGCCGCAACAGCGAGATGGACCGCTGCATCTGCTCGACACCCTTTTGCGCACCGTGCACACCCGATCCGGGCGTCCACACCTTGGTGGCGATGAAGGCTTTGGCCTGCTGGTCCGCGCTCAGCAGGTCGCCTAACACGGCCTCCGCCGTGGAATACATGGGCGAAGTGTCGATGAGCGTGCCGCCGCCAGCGAAAAAACCCTGAAGCACCTCGCGCAGCGGCGCACGCGCGGCTTCATCGGATCCGACTTCGAACGGGCCTGACGTGCCGAGCCCGATCGCTGGAATCGTTTCGCCCGATGAGGGAATGCGCCGCATGAGCAGCTTGCTGGCCGGGGCGGACGCGGTGCGCGAAGGCACCGTGCCTTGCGCGCTCACGATGCCTGATCCCGCCACCGCGGCCACACTGCCCAGCGCGAGAAAATTCCTTCTGTCCATTTCGTCCTCTTGCGAAACGTTTCGATCAGATCAGCGTCACGTCGGTTCCCGAGACCGCATCACTTCCCTGCGTGCAGATGTGCTCGAGCGTCAGCACCTGCGGCAGCACCTGCGAGGCGTAAAAGTGCGCGGTGGCGAGTTTCGCCTCGAAGAATTCGCGATCGCTCGTGCCCGTGGCAAGCCGCTGCGCCGCGACATCGGCGGCGCGCGCCATCAGCCACCCGCCGATGGTCAGGCCGCAGAACTTGAGGAAGGGCACCGACACGGCCATGGCCCGGTCAGGCGCGGTGGCCAGCGCCTTGAGCATCGTTTCCGAAGTCTTGCGCAGCCTGACGAGGGCATCCTGCGCCGCGCTGCGGGAATGAAGAGCCGAGGCGTGCAAGGGAGCGAGCTTCGCGAGCGAAGCCTCCATGTCGTCGATGAACGCCAGCATCGCGGCGCCGCGGTCGCGCCCGAATTTGCGGCCCATGAGATCGTTCGACTGTATGCCCGTCGTGCCTTCGTAGATCGAGGTGATGCGCGCATCGCGAAATGTCTGCGCGGCCCCGGTTTCCTCGATGTACCCCATGCCGCCGTGCACCTGGATGCCGACCGATGCGACCTCGATGCCACACTCGGTGCAGAAGCCCTTGACGATGGGAATCAGCAGGTCGCCGCGCAGTTCGTGCGCGGCGCGTACCGCTTCGTCCGGATGGCCGGCGCCGATATCCAGCTGGTGCGCGGCGTACAGCGCCAGCGCCCGGCAGGCTTCCACCGTGGATTTCATGCCTAACAACATGCGCTTGACGTCGGGGTGGCCGATGATCGGCGCCGGCGACGAACTGGTGCCCATCGACGCCGAACCCGAGATGCGCGCGAGTGGCACCGGGGGCTTGCCCTGCACGCGCGTGCGTGCCCATTCCACGGCCTGCTGGAACGCGCGTTCGCCCTGCGCATAACCCTCGAGGCCCACGGAAAGACGTGCGGCGTTCATCATCACGAACATGTATTCGAGGCCGCGGTTGGGTTCGCCGACCAGCAGGCCGAGCGCTCCTTCGTTTTCCCCGTACATCATCACGCAGGTCGGGCTGGCATGGATGCCGAGCTTGTGTTCGATGGACGCGCAGTTCACGTCGTTGCGCGCGCCGGGCACGCCATCGGCATTCACCCAGTACTTGGGGACGATGAACAGCGAGATGCCGCGCACGCCGGGCGGTGCGTTGTCGATGCGCGCCAGCACCATGTGCACGATGTTCTCGGTGAGGTCGTGCTCGCCGTAGGTGATGAAGATCTTCTGGCCGTAGAGTCTGTAGTTAGGGCCATTGGGCGTGGCGCGCGTGCGCACCTGCGCAAGATCGCTGCCGGCCTGGGGCTCGGTCAGGTTCATGGTGCCGGTCCACTCGCCGCTCACCATCTTCGGCAGGTACAGCTGTTTCTGCTGTGGCGAGCCGAAATGCTGGATGGCTTCGATGGCGCCCTGCGTGAGCATGGGGCAGAGCTTGAAGGCCAGGTTGGCGGAGGCCCACAGCTCCTCCACGGCCGTGCCGAGCACGTTGGGGACGCCCTGCCCGCCGAACTCGCTGCCGGCCCGCAGCGCTGGCCAGCCGCTGTCGCAGAACT
>DASQJS010000248.1:0-19565 GCA_035630995.1 Steroidobacteraceae bacterium
CCCTTGCTGAATTTTCGGACGCTCACCGCGATTTCATCGCGGCCGCGCACCAGCACGTGCTTGCAGCCGTTCTTCTTTGCGAGCTTCACCTTGTCTTCGCTGCCGACGATGCCCACGACCACGGCGCCTAACTTCCTGCCCCATTGCGAGAGCAGCGAGCCGACCCCGCCAGCCGCCGCGTGCACGACGATCACGTCGCCGCGTTCGACGCGAAAGCAGTGGCGCAGCAGGAAACAGGCCGTCATGCCCTTGAGCGCCAGCACCGCGGCATGTTCGTCGCTCACACCGGCCGGAATTTTCACGACACGCGCCGCGGGTACGTTGCGAAGATCGGCGTAGGTCCCGGGCGGCGACATTACGTATGCAACACGATCACCGACGCGAAATCCGCGCACGCCCTTCCCAACCGCCGACACGAGTCCTGCGGCTTCGCGCCCCAGGCCTCCCGGCATCGCTTGCGGATACAGACCTGTACGATCGTAGACGTCGATGAAGTTGAGCCCGATGGCGGTGTGCTCCACCTGCACCTGGCCAGCGCCGGGAGCGGGGACTTCCACTTCCTCGAGAAGCATGACCTCGGGGCCGCCGGTTTCCTGAATGCGAATGGCGCGTGGCATCGGCTACTGCTCCTCGAGTGGGATCAGGGAGAGTAACCCCGCTCCCCGTGCTCGGCGAGGTCGAGGCCTTCGGTTTCCTTCTCCTCGGACACACGCAATCCGACCATGGCATTGAGCAGCTTGAGGATCAGCCAGGTAACGACAGCGACCCAGGCCGCGGCCGCGCCGACTCCGAGCAACTGAACGCCCACTTGTGCACCCATGCTCTGCTGCACGGTGTAGCCGACGCCGCCGAGCGATACGGCGGCGAACACACCCGTGAGCAGCGTGCCGACCATGCCGCCGACACCGTGCACCGGCGAGACGTCGAGCGAGTCGTCGATGTGGAGAGTCCGCTTGAGAATTTGCGTCGCGAAGAAGCAGATTGTTCCTGCGGAAAGTCCGATGAACACCGCGCCGAGCGGGCCCACGTAGCCGGATGCGGGAGTGATAGTGCCGAGGCCGGCAACCATGCCGGTGACAACACCAAGCATTGACGGCTTTCCGAATTTGACCCACTCGATGATCATCCACGCGAGCGCTCCGGCCGAAGCACCCATGTGCGTGGTAAGCATGGCCATGCCCGCGGAACCATTCGCGGCGAGCGCGCTGCCAGCGTTGAAGCCGAACCAGCCCACCCAGAGCATTCCAGCGCCAGCGACCGTGAGCGGCAGGCTGTGCGGCGCCATAGCTGTTTCCGGAAATCCGCGGCGACGGCCGAGCACCAGCGCGCAAACCAGCGCGGCGACACCCGCGCTCACGTGCACAACAATGCCGCCCGCGAAATCCATGACGCCGAGTTTGGCCAGCCAGCCACCGCCCCACACCCAGTGCGCCAAGGGGACGTAGACAAAAAGCAGCCAGAGAACGGTAAATCCCAGAACGGCAGAGAAACGCATGCGTTCGGCGAAGCCGCCGATGACCAGGGCAGGCGTGATGATGGCGAAGGTCATCTGGAACATGAAGAACAGGGTTTCGGGGATGGTGCCGCTGAGCGCTTCACGCGTCACTCCGAACAGGAAAGCCTTATCGAGTCCACCGATGAAAGGCTGCGCGGCACCGCCGTCGGAGAAAGTCAGGGAGTAGCCGACGGCCAGCCACAGCAGCGACACAACACCGGTAATGGCGAAGCACTGCAAGAGAATGGAGAGCACGTTCTTGGCGCGAACCAGGCCGGCGTAGAACAACGCGAGACCCGGGAGGGTCATGAACAGGACCAGGGCCGTCGCGGCAATGATCCAGGCGGTGTCGCCGGTATCAGCGGAAGGCGTGGCGGATGCCGCCTGCGCAACTGAAAGTAATGGGCACAGCAGCAAGCCGAGCGCCGCCGGCACCCGGATAGATAGAGCACGCATTTTTCGATCCCCTCTTGCCAGTGGCTTGCGCCACATTCTCAAACGCCGGCCCGCTGCCCGAACTAGCAGGGGGTATTGTTAGTAATCAGCACGAACTTCGAATCAACGGCCTGCCGCTGGAAGGGCAGCAGTATCGTCAGGGGCTCGCGCCCCACTCACAAACGCCGCCCCGCTGCTCGGAAGGAGCAGCGGGTCGTCGCAGATGCAATTTAGAAAGTCGTTCCGCCCTTACAGGGCGCTGTTATCCGTCTCGCCCGTACGGATACGGATGACGCGATCGATATCGGTAATGAAAATCTTGCCGTCGCCGACCTTGCCGGTCTTGGCGGCCTTGAGAATGGCTTCCACCACTTGGTCGGTGAGATCGCTGCGCACGGCAACTTCAATTTTGGTTTTCGGGACGAAGTCGACGACGTATTCCGCGCCGCGATAGAGCTCAGTGTGGCCGCGCTGGCGACCAAAGCCCTTAACCTCCGTCACCGTCATGCCGGAAACGCCTATCTCGGACAGCGCTGCACGTACGTCGTCGAGTTTGAAAGGCTTGATGATGGCGGTGACCAATTTCATTTCTTTTCTCCCAATTCTTTAGTGCCAGTTCTTCAAATAAATTCGGGGACGCCGACGTCGGCGAGCCTTAATCGCAGTGCACCTTCCGTGCCAGTATCCCGAAAGCCCACAAACGCGGCAATTTCGTTATTGGCCGTCCAGGCAGCTTTTTCCAGAGCACTAAATTAGCGCGCCCAAACAACTGCCGCCCAAGAATGGTGCGGAAACCCGGATGAAGTACTCTCTCTTATCTATATGGCGATCCATCGAATAGCGATAGTCGGCGCTGGACAGGCCGCAGCGCAAGCGGTCGAGACTCTGCACAAGCGCGGTCACCAGGGCTCTATCACTCTGGTGGGCGACGAAGCGCTGCTGCCCTATCAGCGTCCGCCGCTATCAAAGAAGTTTCTGGCCGGAACGCTGGATCGGGATCGGCTGCTCATACGGCATGCGGCCCACTACACCGATCACGCCGTCGATCTGCGGCTGGGTTTTGCGGTGGCGAACATCGACCGGGTGCGGCGGCGAGTCGAGATCACCGACGGCAGTTCAGTCGAATATGACGGGCTGCTGCTGGCCACCGGCAGTCATCCGCGTCTGTTGCCTCTGCCCGGCGCCGAACTTGCCGGTGTGCACTACCTGCGAACCGTAGCGGACGTAGACCGGCTGCGCGCCGAGCTGGCGCCCGGGCGGCGCGTGGTCATCATCGGCGGCGGTTATATCGGCCTCGAAGTGGCCGCGACCTGTCGGGAAGCCGGACTCAACGTAACGGTGCTCGAGGCGGCGGACCGCGTGATGAATCGTGTGGTCAGTCCCGCGGTGTCTGCATTCTATGAGGCTGAGCACGCGAGGCACGGTGTCCACATTCTGTGTGGCGCCCGCGTGGACGCATTGGTGCCGGGCCGGGAAACCGGGAAAACTTCAGAAGTTTTCCCGGTTTCCCGGCCCGGCACCTATCGAGTTGCCACGGTACGGCTCGAGGACGGTCACGAAGTCCCGACGGATTTCGTGCTGGTCGCCATCGGCGTGTTGCCCACCGATGCATTGGCCCGCGCGGCCGGACTCGAGTGCGACAACGGCATACTGGTCGACGAATACTGCCGGACATCGGATCCGAACATCTGGGCCGCCGGCGACTGCGCGCGGCATCCGAGCATTCACTACAGAACGCGCGTGCGGCTCGAGTCCGTGGACAACGCTTTCGAACAGGGCACCAGCGCCGCGCTCAACATGCTCGGCATCCGGACCCTTCACGACAAGGTGCCCTGGTTCTGGTCGGATCAATTCGATCTGAAGATGGTTATCGTGGGGTTGTCCACGGCGCATGACGAGGTGGTGCTGCGGGGAGATCCGGCGAGCCGCGCCTTCAGCGTGTGTTATCTGCGGGACGGTGAGCTGATCGCGGTGGAGACCATCAACCACACCAAGGATCAGATGGCGGCTCGCAAGTTGATCCCGTTGCGGGCACGGCCGGACCTGGCGAAGCTCGCCGACGTGAGCATTCCGCTCAAGGAAACCGTCTGAGCCTATCTGCCTGCCGCAGGCTTGTCGGAGGGTGAGATCCGCGGCGCCAATCCGGAATTCGCAGGGTTGGTCGACGTGTCCAGATCGACCATCCCACTCACCACCATCCCCGACCGCTGCCTGACCGCCGCGAGCAGTTTGTCGAATGCATCACTGAAGAGCTGCAAGCCCTGCTCGAGCAGCAGGTCGGTGACTTCCTTGATCGGGATGCCCTCCTTTGCCAGCTGCGACATCGTCTCCTCCGCACCTTCCACGTCCTCGAAGAGGCTGGCGCGCACGAGGCCATGATCGCGGAATGCGGCCAACGTGGCGGGTGGCAGAGTGTTCACCGTGTCGGGGCCGATGAGCTCTTCGACGTAAAGCACATCACGATATTCCGGATTCTTTGTGCCCGTACTGGCCCACAAGACCCGCTGGGTCTGAGCGCCAAGATACGAGAGAGCATTCCAGCGTGGTCCCTCAAACAGCTCTCCATACCGCCGGTACGTGAGCCTGGCGTTGGCGATCGCCACCTTGCCGAGCAGGCTGCGCGAGAGGTTCTGCCGCTTTATCCGTTCATCCACGATCGAATCGATCCTGCTGATGAAGAAACTCGCGACGCTGGCAATGCCTTCGACATCTGCTCCACTGGCGACGCGATCCTCCAGGCCCGCCAGGTAAGCTTCGACAACCTCTTCGTATGTATCCTGCGAAAACAGCAGCGTGACATTGACGTTGATCGCTTCGCTTATCAGTTGACGAATGGCAATGATGCCTTCGGGAGTCGCAGGCACCTTGATCATGAGATTCGGCCGCGCCACCGCCTTCCACAGCCGGCGTGCTTCCTCGATGGTTCCTCGCGCATCCCGCGCCAGCTTTGGCGAGACCTCCAGGCTCACATAGCCATCGCGCCTTGCGGTCCGGTCGTATGTGGGCAACAGCACCAGGGCGGCATCCCGTATGTCGCTCACCGCGATCGATTCGTAGATTGCCTTGGCGTCGAGCGAGCGAGAGCCCGCCTCCGCCAGCACATCGCTGTAGTCCGTGCTGCCGGCAATGGCCTTCTCGAAAATGGCGGGGTTCGACGTCACGCCACGGACGCCATCCTCGTCGATGAGTCGCTGCAGCTCACCATCGGCGATCAGGTCGCGGCGGATGTAGTCCAACCACACGGACTGGCCGTGAAATTCAAGAGCTTCCAGTGGATTTCCCATGGCGTACCAGTTGACCAGTCTCCGGCCGGACGCGATATAAGGATTAGCTCCAATTGCGGTTTGCGCCAGGCACCGCGCAACATTCGTTTCCCATCTGCCGTGAAGCAGTTAGGCCGGCTTTCGCCAGCGCGCGAACACCCGTTCGATATCGCCGTTCGCATCGTCTCCCACGATGCCACTCATGAGCTCGCGCCCGAGCTCACGGTAACTGTCGAACTGCATCTCGCCGTAGAACTGGTTGGACGTGGGCTGGTTGGGAAACTCCGGGTTCGTGCGCCAGTAGCCGTAGATGTCGGCGCCCAGGTTCTTGCGCAACAACGCCTTGAGATACAGGATTTCGCCGTGGCTGCCGTCGGCGTAATTCACGCGCCCTAACAGGTGCGCCTGCGTGCGCAGTCCCGTGCCGCCGTCGGCCAGCCCGTCCGCGCAGATTTCGACACTGGCGCCGAGATCCGCGCGCGCGCGCTGCACCGCCTGGCCCAGGTCGGCGAGCGTGGTGTCCGGATCCGCGCCCGCGTCGCTCACGACGATATAGCGGCAGCGCCGGCGCAGCAGCTCGTACAGACCGAGATTCTCGAAGTGCCCGCCGTCGGCGAGGTGGATACGCGCGTCTTTCTCGTCGAGCCCGACGCCGAGCATTTCGCGCATCATGAGGTGATACCAGGCCGGCCAGCGAAGCCGTCGCGGTTCATGCCGTGGATTGGCCACCCAGATTCCGAGGCGGACGTTCAGCAGCGCCATGAGAAAACTGACCGCGCGCGATTTCGTTGCATAGGTGTCGGGATCCACCGCGGCGCCGGACACCGAGAATGCGGTCGACAGCGTGAGCTCGCCGCGCAGGTAACTCGAGGTGCGCCGGTATCCGGTGGCGCTCGACCCGCAGTACAGCGGCGTCAGGATCATGTTCTCGCCATTGCGTGCGCGCAGCTTGGCGTTGGTCGAACTCGTGGTATTCAGCGTCGTGTTGATGATGTGAAAGGGCCCGCCCGCGGCGGCGCGCACGTCGGTGAGCCGGAACAGCATCGGGTGACTGGCGGCGCCACCATGGTCGTCGCCCACTTCCGGCAGAAACGCTTCGGCCAGCCGGCTGCGGTAATAGCTGTGCATGGAGACGGCATTGATGTCGCAAACCAGCGCGAACAGCGCCGAGGCCGCGAGCCACGCCATGAATGCGGGCGTCGCCAGCAGATTCGTGTGGTGCGCAAGATGGTAGAGAGCGGTGAACAGGCCGCAGAGCACGAGCGCCAGACCCGCGACCGCGAACATCCCCGCGTGCTCGCCCTGCTTGTTGGCCTGGCGTACCGACAACATGCCGGTGATCAGCGGCACGATCCAGGTGAGATGGCGGGTGAGCTCCTGCGCGAAGTCGACGCGCAGAAACATGGCGACAGTCTCCTCGATACCCGCCAGCACCGGCAACAATCCAATGCCGATAAACGTGAGGCCCCCGCCCAGCAGCTGACCGAGCCGCTGGCGCAGGTATTGACCGGCGCTGAGCTGGCGGAGCGGCGGCAATATGGTGCTCAGCGCGAACGCCAGCGTGGCCAATAGATAGAGCGCCAGCAGGGCCACACCGGCGATGGCAATCAGCATGAAGCCATCGTGCGAGGGCACCGCCCCCGCGCCGGGCATGCGGAGCTCGGGCGGCCAGCGGAACTCGAACCAGTCGCCGGAGGCGAGCCCGATCAGCAGCAGGATGACGGGCAGCAGCACGAAGAGATTGAGCAACGTGCCCGACAGGATGCTGGCCGCGAGCGTCCAGCCCGACAGCCCCTTGCCGGTGATCAGGTAGCGGCCGTGGGCACGCAACCAGTCCAGCACCGTACCGGTTCCGTCGGCCAGCGGCACATCACCCAGGTGCTGCGAGGAATTCGCCGGTACGTGCGCGCGCAACCAGGTCAGGCAGGACGCGATGTAGCCCCCACCGGAGACCGACGATAGATAGTCGGTGCGCGCGAGCAGCCCGCTGCGCGCCAACACCTGTAATACGCCCATGTTGAACGCGGCGGAGCGGATGCCACCGCCCGACAGCGCCAGCCCGAGCAGTGGCGCGTCCTGCGGCACCGACCCGGTGGAGGCGCGACGCTCGCGGATCCAGGCCGACTCCGCCTGTTCGACGGCGGCGAAATCGGGGCTGTAGTCAGCGGTGTGCGTCGCGCGCGACGCATCACTCACAAGATTTCTCCACGCAACCGGCATTGGGGTGGTTGATAGTCGGCGGGAGTCGCCGGCAGATCCCGATGGACCTTGAGATACTCGATGATGTCGAACCGCTGCTCGTCGGTGAGCTCGGGTCCGATGACGCCGTGCGGCAATGGGTTGGCCTTCGGGTCCTGCAGATGCTTCGCCCAGGTAGGCGCGTCCGCCGCGAATGCGTGACCGGTGTTGTGATTGCCGGAAATGCTGGTGTCGAGCCAGAAGCCGTCATCATCGCCATCGTCATCCGGCGTCGTCACGAAACCGACGTGCAGCGGATCGTACTCACGCCGGCCAACGAAGAACTTCGTATCGCGCTTCGCGGGCGGCAACAGCATCTGGTACAGCGTGGGCACCGAGCCGTTGTGCAGAAATGGCGCTGTGGCCCACACGCCTTCGAGCGGGCGCGGCTTGTAGCCGGCGATCTGTTGCGGCAGGTCGAGCGTTCCGAAGCCCTCGATGCATTGCTGCGTGGCGTAGTCGATGCCGTTGTCGGCGTAGTAACGGTTCTTGATCAGTATGCCGACGAGGTTGAGCGCAACGCCTTCGGTGAGGCTCTTCACATCGAGCCCCGCCAGCGTGCGCTCGATGTTCTTGCCGCCCTCGCGCAGATCCCACAGCAGGTTCACGACATGGCATTCGAGCGCGCAGTCCAGCGGATCCGCCGGGCGCCAGTCCACCTCGGGCAACTTCGCCGGCAGGGGCAGCGGCGCGACCAAGGCCGCGTCGATGCGCGCGAACAGCTCCGCTGGAATCGCCGGATTCGCCGCGGCATCCGGATCTGGATGGTCCCTGGTCAGGTTGTAGAGCTCCACAATCTCCTTGGGGATTCTCTGGACCATGGCGCTGTTGTCCTTGTTTTCCTCCTTGATCATCAGGCGCACAACCTCGCGCATGCGGAAACGTACGTCGCGCAGCAGCTGGCGCGTGAGCAGCGGCCGCAGCGCGGCCTGCAGCTCGGCGTTCGAGAGTCCGGTGGCGGAAAGGTCGTAGCGCCGGTTCATGAATCCCATGGCCGCATTCGGGTCGGTGCCGATGTGATCGAGCGGGATCACCTCCATGCGCCACTCGACTCCGTTCGGCTTGAGTGGCGCATTGGCCAGCGAGCGCTCGGTCTCGGCGAGGTGCGGGCCATGACATTCCTGGCAGCGCAGTTCGAAGAGCTCCTTGCCGCGCGCGGCCTTGTCACGATCGACGGCGCCCAGTATCTGCTCGGGCCAGTCTGGCGGGCGCAGACGTTGCAGCGTCTGCTCGATGCGATGCAGGCCGCGGATGTCCACCGAAGTGCGGAAACGTTCGCCGGGCGGCAACGGCTGCCCCATCGAGCTGACCAGCGGCACGATGGCGCCAACGCCCAGCGCCTCGCCGACATTGCGCGCCAGCGGCTGCGACACCGAACCGTTGTACTGAACCCAGTCGAACTTCCAGATGTTCCACACGTATGGATAACTCACCGGCGAGTCGCCGAGCTGGTAGTTAGCTGCGGACAGGTGGTCGCCGAACGCGGTATTGCCGATGCGGCCCAGCGCATCGGTACGGCCGAAACCCTCGTGCACCGGGTAGAGCTCTTTGGAGCGACGGTTCTGGCCGCTGGCGCCCATTGCCTTCAAGGTGTCGAACAGCGCCTTCCTGAGTCTGGGTTTGGCATCGGGGTAACCAGGACCCAAGACCTTTTCGGCGAAGCGGTCGAACTTCGCCGGATTGACCGCGGTGCCCAGCAGCGACGCCGCCAGCATGGGTGCGAAGTTGCCACGCGACATGTCGGTGAAGGCGTGCATGGCCGGGCCGCCGTCGATGCGGATGGCGCGGGTCTTGCCGGATTGGGTGTAGTGAATCTCGCCCGTGTGGCAGGCCGCGCAGGTGATGTCGAGCACGTCCTCGCCGATTTGCGGGTCGAAATGGCGCGTGAACCCAATGGGAAGCTGGTCGGGATTGGACGCGGTCGGTGCCGGGTCCACGAGGAAGCGCCAGCGGCGCATGTGATCCGGTGCGGCGAAGCGTTGGCGCGACAGCGGAAGCTCGAGATTCACGAACCAGCTATAACGCACTGCACCCACCGAGGCGCCCTGCGGCATCGAAGTGCCCTGCGCGGTGTAGTAGTAGTGCTCGCGCAGCGGCGTGTTCTGTCCCTGTCCCCAGCCCTGGTCCAGCCAGACGTACTCATCGACGTGTTCCAGTGCGGGAATGCTGTGTACCGGCCACAACACGAACCACGAGTAGAGTCCCGCTCCCGCCACCGCTCCGAGCACCAGCAGGCCGCCTAGCCACTTCAGAAATCGCCGCATCGCGTTACTCCCTTGACGATCTGACGCATACTACAAACAAGGATCCAACATTCAGGAAGCGATTGTGAACCGGCCCGGAAGTGTTGCAAGTACCCGCACGTCGTGGACGTCGCTGCTGATCCTGTTAGTTAGCTGTCTACCAATCCCGGTTCTCGGGGATTCTCCGGCCTTCATCTCGCTCGATCCCGGTGCGCCGGTGCACGTCGAAGAGCTCGGTGATGCGCTGGAGCTGCTGGAGGATCGGGTCGGCAACCTCGACGTCGCCGCCGTCAGTACCGCGCCCGTCGACGCCAGGTTTGTTTCCGCCACGCTCGAGTCGACCAATATCGGTTTCTCCCCCTCGGCCTGGTGGGCGCGTGTGACGGTCCGCAATCCGTCGGACGCGAGCCGGCTCATCTACCTTCGGCAGGATTACCCGCTCATCGATTCGCTCGATCTTTATGAGCCCTCGGGGGATGGCGGCTGGCGGGTTCATTCCACGGGTGACCGCAAGCCATTCGGCTCACGCGACGTGGCGCACAAAGATTTCCTGTTCCCGGTGACGCTTCCGGCCAACAGCGACCGCACTTTCTACCTGCGTTATGCGTCGCAAGGTCCGGTGGACATCAACCTTTCGCTGCTCGATCCCAACGAGGTCGCAGGTGAGTTGAGCCGCGAGCAAGTCGCTTACGGCTTGTATTTCGGATGCGTGCTCATGTTGCTGGTCTGGAGCGGCCTGGTGTTCCTCGCGGTGCGTGATGGCGCGTTCCTTGCGTATTTCGCCTACGTTGCGACCTTCGGGTTGTACATGACGGTCAACACGGGCTTCGCGTTCCAGTACCTCTGGCCCGACAGTCCACGCTGGGCCAACACCGCGCTCATCGTTCTGCTGAATATTGCGTTGATCACGGCGCTGCAGTTTTCACTGACCATCCTGCGGGCGCGCGACTACACACCGCGCCTGTTCGTCGTGGCGCGCGTGCTACAGGCCATGGCGCTGGTCGCCATCACGCTGATCCCGGTTTTCTCGTACGCCGTGCTGGTCAGGCCCGTCACTTTCCTGATCCTCGTCTCCGTCTGCTTCATGATTGCGCTGGGAGTGATCAGCCTGCTGCTGGGTTCGCGTCCCGCGCGCTTCTACGTCATTGCCTGGGGCGCATTCCTCTGCGGCTCCGTGGTTTTCCTGCTCAAGAACTTCGGGTTGGTGCCGCACACCTTCGTGACGCAGCACAGCTGGCAGGTGGGCGCGCTCCTCGAAATGATCCTGCTGTCGATGACGCTCTCCAGTCGCATGAGCGAGCTGCAGCATCAGAGCCGCACGGATCCGTTGACCCTGCTGGGAAATCGCCGGCAGTTCGACATCAACCTTCCGGCCGAATTCGCGCGCTCCATGGAGCAAGGGCAACCGCTGTCGCTCCTGGTGGTCGACATCGACCAGTTCAAGCTCTACAACGATCTGCATGGGCACGCGCAGGGTGACGAAGCCGTGAAGGCCGTGGCCGCGGCGTTGCGCAAACATGCGCGCAAGCCGTATATCGCCTGCCGCTACGGCGGCGACGAATTCTGCGCCATCCTTCCCGGCACTTCCGAAGCGTCGGCCGCGGTGCTGGCGGAACGCCTGCGCGCCGCGGTTCAACATTCGCTCACCGGTGAAGAAACCGTCACGGTCAGCATTGGTTATGCGTGCCAGACAGGCGGCCGGTTCGAAAACGCCGACCAGCTGTTCGAAGCGGCCGACGCCGCCCTGTATTCCGCGAAGGAGCAAGGCCGCAACACCAGCGTCGCATTCCAGGGGCGCCGCAGCAACGATCCGCCTTCTGTCAAGGAAGACGACGCGCTCGACGTTCCACGCGTGGGCTGAAGTCTGGGGTGATCCGAGCGCCTCTTGCGCTCCCTACTACATCTGTCATAGAGTCGACCGCAGTTGTAGTCGTGGAGGCCGCGTGACCGAACCGAAGCTGAGCGCGCTCGAGCTGCGCATCATGGGTGAGCTGTGGAGCCGCGGAGCCTGCTCCATTCGCGAGATCCACGAGGGCGTGGTCAAACGCGACCGGCCCGCCTACACCACGGTGCAGACCATGGTGTACCGGCTCGAAGTCAAAGGCGCGGTGCGCCGTACCAAGAAGATAGGCAACGCGCACGTGTTCGAGGCCACCACTTCGCGCGCTTCGGTGCAGACGCGCCTGCTCAAGGAGTTGCTCGGGCTGTTCGGCGGCAACGCGCGCCCGGTCATGGCCCACCTGGTCGAGATGGGCAAGATTTCGAGCGAAGACATCGATGAAGCGCAGAAGCTGCTGCGCGCGCACACCGCGAAAGAGCCGGCCGTGAAGGACGCTCTTCCGAAGGACAGGGGCAGATGATCGCCGCGCTGGTCAACCACCTGTGGCAGTCCACGCTTTTTTGCGGCGGCGCCTGGTTGATCACGCTGGCGTTGCGCGCCAACGGCGCGGCGCTGCGCCACTGGGTCTGGCTGCTGGCCTCGCTCAAGTTCCTGGTGCCGTTCTCGCTGCTGTTCTACGTGGGCTCGTACATCGGCCTGCCCGCAGCGCGCACCGCTGACATCCCTCCGTTGATGCTCGGAGACGCTCTGCAAAGTGTCTCCCTGCTGGTCTCGCCGAGCGCGCTGGGGGCGACAGCAACAGGCGCGGGTTCGATCGCGCTCGTCATTCTGCTGGCGGTCTGGCTCGGCGGCGCCCTTCTGGTCGGCACGCGCTGGCTGCTCGCATGGCGCGCCGCGGATTCACTGGTAAGGGCAGCGCGGCCGGCGCCGGGCGCATTACCGGATGCACGCATCACGGATGCCGACATTGAACCGGCCGTGGCGCGCGTTTTTCATCCAGTGGTGTTGCTGCCGGCCGCGTTGCTCGGGCGACTCTCGCAACGGGAAATAGACGCGGTACTCGCTCACGAACGCGAACACATCGCGCGCCATGACAATCTCAAGGACAGCGTCCACCGGCTGGTCGAGACGTTGTTCTGGTTTCACCCGGCTGTGTGGTGGATCGGCCGGCAGATGATCGAAGAACGTGAGCGCGCCTGCGACGAAGCCGTGCTCGAGGTCGGCCACGATGGCGGTGATTACGCCTCCGGAATACTCGCGGTGTGCCGTCACTGCAGCGCCGGCGTGGCAGGTACTGCCACGGCCACCTCCGGCAATCTCACGCAACGCGTGCGCTACATCCTGGGTGATGGACGCCCGGCAGCCCTGGGCGCGGTCAAGGCAATCTCGCTGATGGTGGCCACCATCGCCGCCACCACCGTTCCGATGTTCGCCGGGGCCGTCGACGGCACAGCGCACCGGCTCGAGCTGCTCGCCATGAATTCGCGCGCACTGGGGACCGCCGAATTTTTCATCTCGCCCACGGTGAACAATCTCGATTCACGGCATCAGGTCGTTGCCGGCCGTGACGGAGTCGTCATCCGCAACACCTCGTTGCGCGACCTGATCGCGCTCTCATATGGCGTGGAACGCTGGCAGGTGCGCGGCAATGGCCAATGGCTGGATTCGCTGCGCTATGACATTCGCGTCGTGACGCGCGACCCGGTGAGCGAGCCCGACGAACTCGACCCCTACGCGCTTCGCGACCTGACCGCCAAACTACTCGCAACCCGCTTCGACCTGCAAATACACGTCAACCGCCAATGCCAGTCGCCTTGCGGGCGCTACGCACGGGCGGCCAATCCCACGCAGTAGTCCCATGATCACGGGACTGGTCGATCATCTGTGGCAATCGTGCTGCTGCTGCGGGATCGCGTGGATTTTTTCCACGCTGACGCGCGACAACACCGCCGTCGTGCACCTGTGGCTCTGGCGAATCGCGGCACTGAAGCTGCTGTTGCCATTTTCGCTGCTGTTCGCGCTCGGCGCGTGGCTGGGATTTCCCTCGGCGCACAGTGCAGATCCGGCGCCGCCGGATTTCGTGCGGGCCATCAGCTTGCTGGCGCCACTCGCATCGCCAGCGCGCGTTCTCGGATGGACCGGCCTGCCGCTGGCGCTCGCCGCCCTGGCGGCATTGGCGGCCGCCGGCGCCTGCGCGTACTGGTTACACGACAGGCTACGCATCGAGCGCGAGCGCGTTATCGAGGAAGCGGCGCGCCGCGAACGCGACATCGACGACATCCAGTCGCGGCCGGGCTTCATCTGCTCCGCGTTGATGTCGGCAGTCGTACTGTGCGCCGTCTCCATACCGATGCTCGCCGGGGCAATTCACGATCGCCAGCAACGCCTCGAGCGGCTGATCAGCAACTCGCTTGCGCTTCGCGACGCGCCCGTGGTCATGGCTCCGGCCGCGCGCGGCCTGGGAACGCGCTATCGCGTCGATGCGGACGCACACGGTGTCTCGGTACGCAATGCCAACATTCACGATCTCGTCGCCATCGTGTATGGCGTCAGACGGCATTCGGTGATTACCCCGCAGATGTATTCGGGAGTGGAATCCGCCAGTCGCTCCTGGTTGCACTGGCCGCGATACGACATTCGCATCCAGGCGCAGGTGCCCGATCCTTCCGACTTCGATCCATACGCCTTGCGCCAGAACCTCACCAGGGCGTTGTCCGAGCAGTTCGGCCTCGAGATCTACGTGAACGGCGACTGCCAGCCGCCTTGCGGCAACTACCACCTCGCGCTGGCCAACGAGCCTCTCTAGGCCATCGCTGCATTGGGCGAATTTTCTGGCCGCGTTCAATTCGGGGGACCGCGCGACGCTCACCGCGTCTGGAAAGGATCACGGGCCACCGGATTTCCTTCGGCCACAATTCATTGACCAGACTCTGGAGATGAACCGGACTTCTGGCGGCTACGACCTGCTCGAGGTGGGATTCCTCTCGGCGGATCCACCGGAGCGCTTCCGCCCGAAGGAATGACGGCCGTTCGCGCAGGCTCCTGCCGGTGCCGGTTAGCGTCGAGGCCGCCGATCAGGTCGAGCGGGCTGCGCCGCGCGACTGCGGTTTCGCTAACTACCCTGCATTCTCACGCCTAACCACCCTTAGTGGATTCACCTGCCACCAGAGGTGGCCAGTTCGATGAAGTTGTGTGCGATACCGAACAGACCTGCGCGCCGCGTTGAGGTGAGATCGTGCCTGGGGTCGCTTTGCTGCGGACGTGCTCGAATGCCTAACACCAGAAGAATTCTCCTTGTTCAAGAGAATGCCGCGGACGCACGCGCCGTCAGGGACGCTCTGACAAACTCGGGCCCGTACGCACTCAGCGTCGAGTGGGTGAAGAGATGCTCTCAAGCCGTGGAATTGCTCCGCGGCGATGAGACACGAGGCGCAGAAGGGTTTGCAGCAGTCCTGGTCGATCTGTTCCTGTCCGACAGCAGCGGCCTGGATACCTTCGACCGGCTTTTCAAAGCGGCGCCGCAGCTTCCGATACTGGTGCTCAGCAATTCGCAGAATGAACCCATCGCCCGGCAGGCAGTGCAGCGGGGCGCGCAGGACTACCTGCTCAAGGGCCGCCTCGACAACTACCTGCTGCCGAAAGCCCTCGGCAGCATGATCGACAGAGCTGCCCACGCGGAGGCCCTGTTCGAAGAGAAGGAACGCGCGCAGGTGACCCTGAACTCCATTGGCGATGCGGTCCTGAGTTGCGATGTGGCCAGCCGTGTGACCTATCTGAACAAGGTCGCGGAACAGTTGACGGGCTGGACGGGCGAAAAGGCTGCGGGACGCCCGGTCGAAGACGTGTTCCACATCCTGAACGCCTCAACGCGCGCGACGATTCCTAATCCGATGGCCCTGGCCATCAGCGAGAACAGGACGGTGCTGCTCGCGCCGAACAGTATTCTGCTCAGGCACGACGGTGTCGAAGCCGCCATCGAGGATTCCGCCGCGCCAATCCACGACCGCCATGGGCGGGTCACCGGCGCCGTGATGGTATTTCACGACGTGAGCAGCACGCGCGCGCTGTCCCTCAACCTGGCCCACCAGGCCCAGCATGACAGCCTCACCGACCTGCCCAACAGGATGCTGCTGGATGACAGGCTGGGTCACTCGATGGTGGTTGCACGCCGCCACGGCGTGAAGCTCGCCGTCCTGTACCTGGACCTGGACCGCTTCAAGAAGGTCAACGACTCGGTCGGCCACGACATCGGCGACAAGCTCCTGCAGATCGTCGCGCGGCGACTGCTGGGCTGCGTGCGCGGCTCGGACACCGTGAGCCGGCTGGGAGGCGATGAATTCGTGGTCCTGCTTTCGGAAGTGGTGGCGGGCCAGGATGCGGCCATCAGCGCGGAGAAAATCCTGCGAGCGCTGAGCGGACCCTTTGACATCGACGGCCATCATCTGCACGTCTCGGCCAGCATCGGAATCGCTATCTACCCGGAAGATGGCGACGACGCCGTATCCCTGCTGAAGCATGCGGACTTCGCGATGTACCATGCGAAGGATTGCGGGCGTAACAACTTCCAGTTTTTCCGCGAAGACATGAATGTCCGTGCGCTGGAACGTCAGTCGATCGAAGACGGCCTGCGCCTGGCGTTGGAGCGCGACGAATTTGTGCTCTACTACCAGCCAATCATGGATTTATGGAGCGGGTCACCTACGGGGGTGGAGGCGCTCCTTCGCTGGCGCCACCCGCATCGCGGCCTGCTTTTTCCGCAGCAGTTCGTTCCGATTGCGGAGGAATGCGGGCTGATCCTGCCAATCGGTCGCTGGGTCCTGCGCGAAGCCTGCCGTCAACTTCGCACCTGGCAGGACGAGGGTCTGGCTCCACTGCGTATCGCCGTCAACGTCTCGGCGGTCGAATTGCGCCACAAGGATTTCGTCGAGGGCGTGCGCCAATGCCTTTCCGACTGTGGGCTCGCTGCCCAGCATCTGGAACTCGAGCTGACCGAAACCTTTCTCATGCAGGACTCCGCGACTACCGCGCTGGTGCTGAAGGCGCTCAAGGACCTGGGCGTCCAGCTTGCGCTCGATGACTTTGGCACCGGTTATTCGAGCCTGAGTCACCTGAAGGGCTTTCCGATCGATACGCTGAAAATAGATCAGGCGTTCGTCAGCGAACTCGATTCAAATCCCAATGACGCGAGCATTGTTCGCGCCGTGATAGGTCTCGGGCGAAACCTCAACATTCGCGTGGTGGCCGAGGGAGTGGAAACCGCGGCGCAGCTGGCGCGACTCCAGGAACAGCAATGCCCGGAAGGGCAAGGCTACTTTTTCAGCCGGCCGGTGATCGCCGACGAACTCCCGCGCCTGTTACTCACCGCGCCACCGGGTTTTCCGGACCTGCACGACGGAGTCGGCGACGCATTCAATGGCGGGCCCGTCGTTCCAGGACCCACGGACGCACCACCGCGGCACGTTTCACGAAGCTCTCGCAACTGACAGATGACTCCGGCTCTAACTATTGGCAAGCAGGTCCAGCTGCCCACGCCTTGCCACGCGTCGATCGAAGAGACCCCACGCACCCTCACCCCCATGCCATGCGCCACCCGTCGCGGCCTTCGCGTACTCGGTGGCGCGGGTCTCGAAGAAGTTGGCGTGCTCGACCCCGTTCAGCATGGCGGTGAGCCAGGGCAGCGGATGCTCCTTCACGCCGTAGACCTGCGGCAGGCCTAACTGCTTGAGGCGCCAGTCGGCGATGTAGCGGATGTAGGCCTTGATCTCGGCGGCCGAGAGCCCTTCGATGGGGCCCATCTCGAATGCGAGATCGACGAAGCGATCCTCGAGTTTCACCACCGTGCGCGCGCAATCGACGATGTCGTCCTTGACGGCCTGCGTCAGCGCGCCCGTCTCCTGCGCGAAGGTGTGGAACAGCCGGATGATGCCTTCGCAATGCAGGGTCTCGTCGCGCACGCTCCACGAGACCACCTGCCCCATGCCACGCATCTTGTTGTGGCGCGGGAAGTTGAGCAGGATCGCGAAGCTGGCGAACAGTTGCAGTCCTTCGGTGAAGCCGCCGAACACCGCGAGCGTGCGCAGCGTATCGGCTTCGGTGTCGACACCGAACCCCTGCAGGTAATCGTGCTTGTCACGCATGGCCGCGTAGTCCATGAATGCCGTGAATTCGCTGTCCGGCATGCCGAGCGTCTCCAGCAACAGTGCATAGGCTGCGATATGCACCGTCTCCATGTTCGCGAACGCCGCCAGCATCATCTTGATCTCCGTGGGGCGGAACACGCGCGCGTAGCGCTCCATGTAGTTGTCCTGCACCTCGACGTCCGCCTGCGTGAAGAAGCGGAACACCTGGGTCAGCAGATTCCGTTCCGCATCGGTGATGCGGTTGTTCCAGTCCTTGCAATCTTCGCCGAGCGGAATTTCTTCGGGCATCCAGTGGATCTGCTGCTGGCGGCGCCAATACTCGATTGCCCAGGGATAACGAAAGGGCTTGTAGCTGCGCGATGGCGTGAGCAATCCCGGGCGCGTGATCAACTCGATCTGGCTTACTGACATGACAGGCACTCGTCGTATTTGGCTTCGTCGGTATCGGAGGTGAGCGGCCCTTTCAGAGGTTTTGGCGGCCACGACCGCGTGTTGTCCGCTTCGACACCAGCGAACCCGGCGCGCTGAACACTCTTGCTGCGGCAGTAGTACAGCGATTTCACGCCGCGCTCCCACGCCGTCCAGTGCAGCATGAGCAGATCCCACTTGTGGATGTCGCTGCGCAGATAGAGGTTGAGCGACTGCCCCTGGCAGATGAGCGGCGCGCGATCGGCAGCCAGCTCGATGACCCAGCGCTGGTCGATTTCGAATGCCGTGCGGAACACCGACTTCTCGTCGTCGGTCAGGCCCTCGAGATGTTGAACGGAACCCTCGTGCGCGAGGATCGACTGCCAGGTGTCTTCGGTGTTCAGACCCCTTGCGCCCAACACCTTCTGCAGCGCCGGATTGCGCACGCTGAACGAACCGGACAGCGTCTTGTGCGTATAGATATTCGCCGGGATCGGCTCGATGCAGGCGCTGGTACCGCCGCAAATCACCGAGATGCTGGCCGTCGGCGCGATCGCGAGCTTGTGTGAGAAGCGTTCCATCGTGCCGCGCTCGGCAGCGTCGGGACAGGCGCCGCGTTCTTCGGCGAGTACGCGCGACGCGGCGTCGGCCTCGCGTCGCAGGTGCTTGAACATGCGCAGGTTCGCCGCGCGCGCCAGCGCGCTTTCAAACGGAATGCCGTTGTTCTGCAGCCAGGAGTGAAAGCCCATCGCGCCGAGGCCGACCGAGCGCTCGCGCATCGCCGAATACTTCGCCGTGTCCATCGAAGCCGGTGCATGGTCGATGAACTCCTGCAGCACGTTGTCCAGCATGCGCAGCACGTCTTCGATGAAGCGCGGCTCCGTGCACCACTGCTCCCAGGCCTCGAAATTGACCGATGACAGGCAGCACACCGCGGTGCGGGCGCGGCCGAGGTGATCGACGCCCGTGGGCAGCAGGATCTCGCTGCACAGGTTCGACTGGCGCACCTTGAGCCCAAGTTCGCGCTGATGAGGTGCCAGCTGATTGTTTGCGGTGTCGCTGAACAGCAGGTACGGCTCGCCGGTCTGCAGACGTGTCTCGAGAATTTTCTGCCACAGGTGGCGCGCCGACAGCGTGCGCAACTCCTTGCCGTCTTTGGGGCTGCGCAGCGCGAACGGCAGATCGTCGCGCACCGCCTGCATGAATTCGTCGGTGATGCAGATGCCGTGGTGCAGGTTGAGGCTCTTGCGATTGAAATCGCCCGAGGGTTTGCGGATTTCGATGAACTCTTCGATCTCGGGATGAAAGACATCGAGATACACGGCTGCCGATCCGCGGCGCAGCGAGCCCTGCGAGATCGCGAGCGTGAGCGAATCCATGACGCGCACGAACGGAATGATTCCCGAGGTCTGGCCACACCCCTTCACGGTCTCGCCGATGGACCGCACACCGCCCCAGTAAGTCCCGATTCCGCCGCCATTCGACGCCAGCCAGACGTTTTCG
>DASQJS010000249.1:0-4664 GCA_035630995.1 Steroidobacteraceae bacterium
ACCTCCGCCGCCCCCCGTCATCCATTAAAACGCCATGGCAGAAAACAACAGTTCCGCGATGAGTCCGCTGATGCGCCTGGGTCTCGGCGTGCCCATCGGCCTCATCTCGATTCTCGCGATGATGATCCTGCCGCTGCCGCCGCTGGTGCTCGACGTGTTGTTCACGTTCAACATCGCGCTGTCGCTGGTGATCGTCATGGCGGTGTTCAACGTCAGGCGGCCACTCGACTTTGCGATTTTCCCGACCGTGCTGCTGCTCGTGACCATCCTGCGCCTGGCGCTCAACGTCGCCTCGACGCGCGTGGTGCTCATGCATGGCCACGAGGGCTCGCACGCCGCCGGCAAGGTCATTGCCGCGTTCGGGGAGTTCGTCATCGGCGGCAATTTTGCGGTGGGCGCCGTGGTGTTCATCGTCCTCACCATCATCAACTTCGTGGTGGTGACCAAGGGCGCGGGTCGCGTGTCGGAAGTGAGCGCACGTTTCGCGTTGGACGCGATGCCCGGCAAGCAAATGGCCATCGACGCCGATCTCAACGCCGGCCTCATCACACAGGACGAAGCCCGCCAGCGCCGCGCCGAAGTGCGTGCCGAATCCGATTTTTACGGCTCGATGGACGGCGCCAGCAAGTTCGTGCGCGGCGATGCCGTCGCCGGCATCCTCATCATGGTCATCAACATCATCGGCGGGCTGCTCATCGGCACGATGATGCATGACCTGCCCATGGGCGAAGCCACCAAGACCTACACGCTGCTCACCATCGGTGACGGTCTCGTGGCGCAGATTCCCGGACTCATGTTGTCGGTGGCCGTCGCCATCATCGTCACGCGCGTCACGCGCGAGCAGGACGTGGGCGGCGAACTACAGAAGCAGTTGTTCGGCCAGCCCAAGGCGCTTGGCGTAGCCGCCGCGGTGCTCGGCATCATGGGACTCATCCCCGGCATGCCCAACCTGGTATTCCTCGCGATCGGCGGATTGTGCGGATTCGCCGCCTGGCGTCTCGTGAAAAAACGCGAGGCGGAAGCCGCGGCGCCCGTGCTGGCGCCGGAACCGCCACCGCCGCCGCCCTCGACGGAAAGCCAGGAACTGACCTGGGAAGACGTGCGTCCGGTAGACGCCGTGGGCCTCGAAGTGGGCTATCGCCTCGTGCCGCTGGTGGATCGCGCCAAGGGCGGCGACTTGCTGGCGCGCATCCGCGGGATTCGCCGCAAACTCACGCAGGAGCTCGGCTTCCTGGTGCAGGCCGTGCACATCCGCGACAACCTGGAACTCGGACCTAACACATACCGCATCCGGTTGGCGGGCGTGGCGATAGGCGAAAGCGTGGTGCATCCGGATCGCGAGCTCGCCATCAATCCGGGCCGCGTGTTCGGTCCGGTGAACGGGCTGGCGACGCGTGACCCGGCATTCGGCATGGAAGCAGTGTGGATCGAGCCGAACCTGCGCGAGCACGCGCAGTCGCTCGGCTACACGGTGGTCGATTCCGCGACGGTCATCGCCACGCATCTGTCGCACCTCATCCAGTCGCACGCGCACGAATTGTTCGGCCACGAAGAGGCCGAGCAGCTGCTCAAGAGCCTGGCCAAGACCGCGCCGAAGCTGGTCGACGAGCTGATACCGAAAGTGTTGCCGCTCGCCGTGGTCGTGCGCGTCATGCAGGGGTTACTCGCAGAACGCGTGCCCATCCGTAACGTGCGCGCCATCGTCGAAGCATTGGCGGAAGCCGGTCCGCGTTCACAGGATCCCGCCGTGCTGCAGGCGCAGGTCAGGGTTGCCCTGGGGCGGCAGATCGTCCAGGACATCGTCGGTCTCGCCGAAGAGTTGCCCGTCATCACACTTGAGCCGGAACTCGAGCGCCTATTGTCAAACGGACTCATTAATTCCGCCGCCGGACCTGGTTTGGAGCCTGGGCTGGCAGAGCGTTTGCAACGTGGATTGTCAGAGGCCGCACAACGTCAAGAACGTGGCGGTGAACCGGCGGTGTTGTTGACGCCACCGGCGCTGCGCACGGCACTGGCGCGGTTCTTCAGAGTCAGCGTGCCGGGGCTGCACGTGCTCGCCTGGAACGAAGTGCCTGACAACCGAAAGGTCCGCATGGTGACCGCGGTCGGCGCGAGATAAGAGGGCAATAGAGAATGAGAATTCAAAGATACTTCGCCAAGGACATGCGCAGCGCGCTCGCGCAGGTGCGCGAGGCCATGGGCCCCGAGGCGGTCATCCTGTCCACGGGCACCGTCGGAGACCAGGTCGAAGTGGTCGCCGCGATCGACGTGGAAATCGCGATCGCTCACGCGGCGCCGCAAGGAGCCGTGTCCTCCACGTCGGGTACATCGGCGGAGACCTTGCAGCGTGCGGCTCCGCGCCGTGCTTCATCGCAGTTGTCCGAGGCACTGGTGCCAAAGCCTGTGCAGGCTGCCGCACCAACGCCCGCAACTGTGCCCGCGCCGCAGGCGCCAGAGCAGAACAACGAGCTCGCCAACGAAGTCAAAGACATGCGCCGCATGCTCGAAGCGCAGCTTGCGACACTTGCGTGGAATGACATGTCGCGGCGCTCGCCGCTGCAGGCCGCCATGCTCAAGGAGCTCGCGCAGCTCGGCATCACGCAGGATCTCGCCAGCTCGCTGGCTCGCAAGATTCCCACCAACCTGAATTTTTCGGCGGCGCGCCGTTTCGCGCTCGCCACCATCGCGCGCACCGTGCAGGTCACGGGCGACCGCTGGCTCGAGACCGGCGGCCGCATCGCCTTCGCCGGCCCTGCCGGCGCCGGCAAGACCACTTTGTTAGCCAAGCTCGCCGCCCGCTGGGTGTTGCGTCACGGTCCGCGGCGCGTCGCGCTGGTGTCGGCCGACGCGGTGCGCATCGGCGCGCATGAACAGATGCACATGCTGGGTCGCCTGCTCGGCGTCACGGCACACACGGTGTACGACGTCGCCGAATTGCCGGAATTGCTGGACGCTTTGTCCGGCCAGCAACTCGTGTTGATCGACACCGCGGGCGCCAGCCCGCGCGACCCGGATCTCGCGCGCCGCCTGCGACTGCTGGACCAGTCGAAATCGCAGATCGAAACCTCGTTGGTGATTCCGGCCAGCATCCAGGCGGGCGCCATCGAAGAGGCTATGAAACTGTTCGCGGTGGCGCGTCCGAGCTCCTGCGTGATCACCAAGATTGATGAAGCCGTGAGCCTGGGTGGCGTGTTGTCGTCACTGGTCCGGCACAAGTTGCCCGTTGCGTACATCAGCGACGGCCAGCGTGTGCCCGAGGACCTGCAGCCGGCACGCGCGCATTCGCTCGTGAGCCGCGCGGTGGAGATCGCCAGCCGCAACGGCGCGACGGCGGACGACGAAGTCATGCAGCGACGCATCACGGGAGCGCTCCATGGGCGTTGATAAGGCTCAACCGAAGCTCGACGGCGTCATGCGCGCGAATCAGTCACCCGTCCAGGTCATTGCCGTCACCGGTGGCAAGGGTGGAGTGGGAAAAACAACCATCGCCGTGAATCTCGCGGCCTCGCTCGCCGGTCGCGGCAAGCAGGTCATGCTCCTGGACGGAGACCTGGGTCTGGCCAATGTGGATGTATTCCTGGGCCTGACTCCAAGGCTCACGCTCGCGGACGTACTCGCGGGCAACTGCACACTCGAGGAGATCCTGCTGGATGCTCCGCAAGGTTTCAAAGTCGTTCCGGCCGCCTCGGGCATCGCCCAGCTCGCCGAGCTCGACACGCTCACTCACGTGGGCCTGGTGCGCGCCTTCGGCGACATCACTTCCAAAGTCGACATCATGGTCATCGACACGGCGCCGGGAATTGCCGGCAGCGTGCTGCAGTTCTCCCAGGCCGCGCAGCAGGTGCTGGTGGTTTTATGTGATGAACCGGCCTCGCTGACCGATGCCTACGCACTCATCAAAATCCTTAGTCGCGACCATGGGGTCAAGCAGTTCCGCGTGGTCGTGAACCAGGTTCGCGGCCGCGGCATGGGGCAGGCCCTGTTCCAGCGTTTCGAACGTGTGGCCACCCGATTCCTGTCGGTGGACCTCGATTACGTCGGCGAGATCCCCGAAGACGCGTTCCTGCGTCGCTCAATTCGTGAACAGCGTCCCGTTGTCAGCGCCTACCCCAGCGCCCCGGCCTCGGTGGCACTCAAGACGCTGGCGCAGCGCGCCGATAACTGGCCCGTGGCGGACGGTCCCCGTGGCAACGTGGAGTTTTTTGTCGAACGCCTGATCAGGCGTCCCGCGGTGCGCCTCGAGGTCGTCCGATGATCGGTGTCAGTGCCTATAGCCAACGCCCCAGCGCGCGGGAAACCGAAGCGCTGGTGATGCGACATGCCGAGCTGGTCAAGCGCATCGCCTATCACCTGGCGGGGCGCTTGCCTGCGTCGGTGGAAGTGGACGATTTGATCCAGGCCGGAATGCTCGGCCTGCTGGAAGCCGCCGCGAACTATTCAGAAGGGCGTGGCGCGAGTTTCGAGACCTACGCGGGTATACGAATCCGCGGCGCGATGCTCGACGGACTGCGCAAGCTCGACTGGGCGCCGCGGTCGGTGCATCGCAAGGCCAGGGCGGTCGCGAAGGCGATCCGCGAGTTGGAATCTGAATACGGCCGCGAAGCGCGCGACGTGGAAGTGGCCGAGCGCATGGGCATGAAGCTCAGCGAGTACCACCGCATCGT
>DASQJS010000250.1:0-6527 GCA_035630995.1 Steroidobacteraceae bacterium
TACAAGATGATCAAGTTCTCCATCGCCATCCAGCGTGGATGTTTCGGCGGATGCACGTTCTGCAGCATCACCGAGCACGAAGGACGCATCATCCAGAACCGCAGCGAAGGCAGCGTGCTGCGCGAGATCGAGAAGATCCGCGACGAAGTGCCCGGCTTCACCGGCGTCATCAGCGATCTCGGTGGCCCCACCGCCAACATGTATCGCATCGCGTGCAAGTCCAGGGAGATCGAGAGCGCCTGTCGCAAGCCGAGCTGCGTGTATCCCGGCATCTGCCCCAATCTCAACACCGACCACAGCGCGCTGATCAACCTCTATCGCAAGGCGCGCGCGCTGCCGGGCGTGAAGAAGATCCTGATCGCGAGCGGTGTGCGCTACGACCTCGCCATCGAGAGCCCCGAATACGTGAAGGAGTTGGCCACGCACCACGTGGGCGGCTATCTCAAGATTGCGCCCGAAGCCATCGGCGAAGGGCCGCTGTCCAAGATGATGAAGCCCGGCGTCGGCGCGTATCACAAGTTCAAGGAGCTGTTCGACAAGTTCAGCAAGCTCGCCGGCAAAGAGCAGTACCTGATTCCGTACTTCATCGCCGCGCATCCCGGCACCACCGACAAGGACATGCTCGACCTCGCGCTGTGGCTCAAGCAGAACGGTTTCCGTGCGGACCAGGTGCAGGCGTTCCTGCCCGGGCCCATGGCCACTGCCACTGCGATGTATCACACGCTCAAGAATCCCTTGAAGCGAGTGACGCGGGACAGTGAAGAGGTGGTGATTCCGAAAGGGATCAAGCAGCGCAGGCTGCACAAGGCGTTCCTGCGGTATCACGATCCGAACAATTGGCCGGTGCTGCGCGAGGCGTTGCGGAAGATGGGTCGTGCCGATCTCATCGGGAACGGCAAGCAGCAGTTAGTGCCGGGGTATCAACCCGCGGGCACTGGAGATGCGGCGGAAGGGAAGAGAGGCGGCAGCCAAAATCGGCCGTTCAAGACGCAGCACACCGGGTTGCCGCGCGTGCCGTCACTCGGAAACGCAAAGAAAAACCGGCGCGACCCCCGCTCAAACTAGCTATCATCCGCGCAGTTAGTCGACTGTTTCCCTGGGGGAGAGATGAAGGCGCGCGTTTCGCTGGTGCTGGCATTGATGGCGGGTACATTCCTCATCACCGGCTGCGGCACGTCCATCTACAGCGTGAAAATCCCATTCAGCGAGAAGCCCGATGCGGTCTTCGCCGACGCGCCGCACGTGACGATTGAAGACACGCGCAGCGAAGAAGATCGCACTACGCACGTGGGCGGGGGCCTCAGCAGGTGCATACGGTGGTACGGCGACGATACCTACCAGCCGCCCAAGCTCGTGTACCTGGATCACCTGATCGCTGAGCGTGTTCCACCCGCGACGCAGGTCAGCATCCGTCTGGACACGTTCGACACCATCGAATACTGCGACAACACGGCGGATCGTGGGGCAGCCGCGGCCGTGGGTGGTGTGACCGGTGTCTTCATCCCCGCAACCACGAGACCAGGCGGCGACAGCGTGCACGTGCAGCTTGTCGGAGAAATCAACGGTGTGGCCTTCGATGTCTCGCGCGCCTTCGACTACGACGGGCTGCCCTACAAGTTCGGCGAGATGCCGGCGGCCAACATCACCTACCGCGAGTTGCTGCGCAAGATGATGAGCGAGATTGCGGACGAGATCGTCGCGAAGCTGCAAGTAGCACGCGCGCCCTAACAACAAGCTCTGCAATTTACTTCAACTGGCGCGGCACGACATTCCAACGCCCCCCATTGCCGCCTATTTCTGCGGCACCCGACTCCCATCCGTCGACCGCCCATACGGACTGGTGTAATCCCGGTCGACGACCGGCGCACTCTTGTTATCTCCCGGTTCACGCACGGCGGGCAGCAGGTAGCGAGGAACGAAGGTGTGTCCGAGATCTCGCTGACTCCGGCTGCTGTAGTTGCCGGCATAGAACGCGATGACCAGGTCGAGCTCCGGCACCACCGTCACCACCTGGCCGCCGGCGCCGAGCGCCATGAACGCATGCACGTTGCGGTCCTTGTATGGGAAGTCCTCGCTCCACCAGTTATAGCCGTAGCGGATGTGCGCCAGGTTGTAGAGCGGCGCGGTGGCGTGCTTCACAAAGTCGCGGCTGAGTATCCGGTGGCCTTCCCACGTCCCGCCATTGAGCATGAGCTGGCCGAACTTCATGAAATCCCGCGGCAGGAATTGCGCCCCGCCGCCGCCATAAGGATTCCCGGCCGGATCAAGCGGCCAGGCATAGTTGCCGATCTTCATCGGTCCGGCGATCAACCGGTCGAAGCTGTAGATAGGAAGCTCTCGCGTCGCGCGTCCCACCATGCCCAGGGCCAGGTTCGGGCTGGCACTGCAGTAGACAGCGTTTTCTCCCGGCGGTGCGACCATCGGGACCTTCATCGTGTAGCGATAGAAGTCCGGCTCCTCGGCCTGATCCCACATCGTCTCTTCGTTGCCGGGCGCGTTGTCGTTGTTGTCATCGCAAAAGAACCCGGACGACATCGTCAGCAAATGCTCCAGCGTCATGGTCCGCTTCTGCGGTTCGAGGTCCGGCGGGAACTTGCCGCCGTTCATGATCTGGTAAACCGGGCTGGAAAGTTTGAGTGGAGCACCCGCGTGAATCGCCGCGCCGACGAGCACGGCGGTGACGCTCTTGGACGCCGAACGCGTCATGTGCGGCTTGTCGCGATGCTCGCCGTGGAAATATTCCTCGAGCACCAGCTTGCCGTGCCGCGCGATCAGCACGCCGTGTATCTGCGGCGCATCCGTCGAATCCATGCGCCTCTCGACGATGGTTTGGACGAATCTCTCCATGGCAGCGCGGTCGATGTTCGCGGCATCGAGAGTCGATGTGGTCCAGCCGTCGTCGCGGGCCGGCGGCGGCCGGTAGGAATAGCGGGCGGGATTCTTGCCGCGCGGATAAAAATCACTGTCGTCGCCGTCGCGCCGGAAATCGTAGCTGCCGCCTCGCCCCGGGAAGATGAGCGTGATCACCTGGTTGTCGTCATCGTAAGTTCCGACACTCACGATCTGCTCCTTCTCGCGCCGCTTGCCCACCAGCTTCACCAGGTTGCCATCCCGGACGAACCTCTCCACGCCTTGCTGCGTACCGAAGTCGAACTCGGGGTTGCGCAGTACCGCACCAAACGATCCGTCGGCTCGCTTTTCCGACAACAGAAGAAAGAAGGTGAAGTCGTCCTGGAGCGGGGCAACTTCCCCGCGCCAATGGTTGGGACCGGCCGGTTTGAGAAGCACGGGTGAAAGCACGACTGGCGCGGTACTGCCGCTGCCGTTCACGGGAGTGCCGAACCGGAACCAATGGCCTCGGATGTTCTGCGCCTCGAGCTTGCCGCGAAATCTGCCGAGGCGGTTCGGCAGTTCGAAACCGAGTTCGCCGGCTTCCAGGCGGACCGGCACCCGGCGGCCCAGCATGTCGGCGGTGTAGGTGGCCCCGTCCTTCTGAATGGTGAGTGTGCCGCGTGCATCCGGGCCAAAACGGCCCTTCGCTTTCCACAAGCCCTCCAGCTCTGCAGCCTGGACTACGCCGACGCCGGCGAGAACAGCGAGGGTGGCCGCGCGCAGGTACGTCATGAAAGTGCACATTGCAGGGGGATGATGCCGCAGGTGTCCAGGACGTTTCAGTAGGAGCACGCGCCGAGGCTATTGGCGAAGGCGAAGTGAGAACAGACGGCTCTCTTGGGAGGCCCGTGCCTGCTACCATCCGCGCCCCCATGAAAACCCCTCCCGGCCTGCAGCCGCTGATCGATGACGGCGTCATCGACGAAGTCATCCGTTCCCTCAAATCCGGCAAGGAAGCGACCGTCTACACGGTGCGTTCCGGCTCGCAGATCCGTTGCGCCAAGGTTTACCGTGACATGGGCCAGCGCAGCTTCCAGAAGCGCGCGCAATACCAGGAAGGCCGCAAGGTACGCGGCAGCCGGCAGGCGCGCGCGATGGCCAAGAGCACGCGTTATGGCCGCAAGGAAGCGGAGTCCGCCTGGAAGAACACCGAAGTCGATGCGCTGTACAAACTAGTGGCGGCGGGCGTGCGCGTGCCGCGTCCCTTCGGCTACTTCAATGACACACTGGTCATGGAGCTGGTGACGGACGCGTCGGGCAATCCGGCGCCGCGCCTTGGCGAACTCGATCTGACTCCCGAAGTGGCGCGCGAATACCACACCTTCCTGATCCGCCAGATCGTGCGCATGTTGAGCATCGGCCTCATCCACGGCGATCTCTCGGAGTTCAACGTGCTGGTCGACGCCGCTGGCCCGGTCATCATCGACCTTCCACAGGCAGTGAACGCGGCGGGCAACAACGCGGCCTTCGCCATGCTGGAGCGCGACGTGAACAACATCCGCGGCACGTTGGGCCGCTTCGCGCCGGAACTGCTGGAGACGGAATTCGCGCGCGAGATCTGGGCGCTGTTCGAAGCGGGCGACCTTCAGGCGGAGAGCGTGCTCACGGGTGTGTTCGCCCGGCCCGAAGGCGTCACCGATCCGGATGCGGTGATGGTCGTCATCGACGATGCGCGCGAAGAAAACATCCGCCGGGAGCTGGGACGGCAGTAGAGGTCTGTTCGCAACAGACAGTCCTGATGGCTGGCTGGAAAGTGTCCAAAGATGTCTTGAGACATACCCGCCCGACAGGCTTTCGACCGCGGAATTCCGCGAAGTCCTGCGCCACGTCGCCCGGGTTGATCTAAGCTTCCCCCGGTCAGGGGGATCTAAAAATCTTATGAATTGCAGATTCTGGCCGCCGGCTGTCGGCGCCCTCTTGGTTGCCGCGTGCGTGCAGGGTCCGTCCGTTCCCGATGGCGCGGTACTTCTCGATGAGGAAGTGACCCTCGCGCGCGGGCCGAACGTAGACTCGGCTCAACGCGAGTTCGAGGTGCAGGGTGGTTCGGTCGTCGTCGCTCTGGTCGACGAGCAACTGACCGACATCAAGCTACAGCTTGCGGTCGACGATTCCAGCGGAAAGACCCCGGTGTCCGTCGAGGTCGAAAACAATCTCCGCGGCGCGGGCGTGGAAATCGCGGCCGCCACGGTACTGCGCGGCTCTCGAATCCGGGTGACGCTCACCGGTCAGCATGATGCAACCAAGCCCGGGCACGTGCGCTTGCGCCTGCGTCGTTTCGACGCGGACGCGAAGCAATCGAAGTTAGCAGCAGTGCTCGAGGGATTCAGGGCGTGGTCGGCGGCCACGAATGCTGATTACCGTGTTGATGCAATCACCGGCTCGGCGCTCGCCGACATGGATCGCGCGATTGAGCGTCTCGAATCCGCGCAGGGCGATGCGGCGCTGGCTGCGCAGGCGCGATTGATCAAGTCGAACATGTTTTACTACTTCCACGTCGACTGGCGGGAGGCGCGCGCGGAGGCGCAGCGCGCGGCCGCGGCGTTCCGCTCGATGCCGGCGCCAGATCGGCTGGGTGAGGCGCGCGCGCAATTTGCCGAAGCCCGGGCGCTGGTGAAGATCTCCGCCAACAGCAAATCCGTGGACCCCACTGCCGGCGAGGCCGCGAAACTCGCGCGCGAGTCGCTAACTACTCTCGGATCCGCCACATCCGTGTTCGGTCCTGTCGAACGCGCGGGCGCCATCGGTGCGCTGGGTCATATCGACTTCGGCACGGCGATGCTCGACGCCGCCGAAAAGCGTTTTGAAGAATCGCGGGCGATGTACGAGGCAGCGGGTTACAGCGCGGGTGAACTCGAGATGCGTTGCAACCTCGCCGCGGTGCCGCTCGAGCGGGGTCAGTGGCGCGTTGCGGCGGAGGCATTCGTAGAGTTGCTTCCGGAACTGGACAAGATTTCCAATCCCGAGCTTCGCGCAATGATGTACCTGGGCGCAGCGCGCGGGCAGTCGTTCTCCGGGCGCACGGACCAGGCCGCGGAGAATCAGCTCAAGGCGCTCGCGCTTGCACGCGAGTACAAGCTGCGAGCACAGGAGGCCAGTGCGCTGCACGGGCTGGCGCACGTCTATCAAAACCGTGGCGACACGCTGCAGGCGAGGGCGTTCTTCGCCGAAGTGCTCAGGATCGCGCGCGACGGCGACGACGTCATGGAGTACGTCTGGGCGCTGGCGTCAGCGGGCACCGTGGCGCGTGACGACGGGGACTTTGCGCGGGCCATCGAGATGCACAAGGAAGCGGTGAGCCGCGCCTCGAATCCAATCGGTCTCGTGCGCACGCTGCGTGAGCTTGGCCAGGATTACTACTTCGCCAGGGACTACCCGGCAGCTATTGTTGAATTTCGAAAATCGCTGGCGGTGGACCTGCACGACCCGACCCACCACGCCTACAGCGACGTGAAGCGCAATCTTGCGCAGGCTCTCATCGACAACGGCGAGCGCACGCCTGCCACATTCAAGGAGGCGGCGAAACTGCTCGACGAGACTTTGCAAAGCTCGCTGCGGGTCAGCGACAAGCAGGGTGTGCTCGGCGCGCACCGCGTCAGGGCGCAGCTCTTCGCGGAACAGGGCAAACCTGCAGAGGC
>DASQJS010000251.1:0-9273 GCA_035630995.1 Steroidobacteraceae bacterium
GTACCTGTGGCGGGCGGTCGATTTGCATCGCGAGGGCAAACTACCCAAGCCCGCGACGCCCACGCGCATCAAGATAGTGAAGAAGAAAAAGGCCGTGAAAAAGGTTGCCGCGAAGAAATCGAAACGTGTCGCGCGCAAGCGCAGACCAAAGTAACGCGGTAGTCAGTAAACCAGCCCGACACCCGCGCCGCGCGGATCGGACGCGGCTTCGACCTTGCCGGTCTTGTAGTCCCACGTGACCACCTGCACGTTGCCCCACTTGCGAGTACCTTCGCGCAGCGTGTGACCACGCCCTTCGAGTTCCTTGCGTTCTTCGGCGTTGAGCGCATCGGTTTCGAACTGCAGCACGTCCGGCGAGAACTGGTGATGGAAGCGCGGCGCGGCGACGATTTCCTGCGCGGTCTTGCCTTCAATGAAATTGAGCGTGCCGAGAATGACCATACCCGGGATGTAGCTGCCGCCCGGCGATCCGATGATCATCAGCCCGTTGGGGCCTTCGACGAACGTGGGCGTGGACGAAGACAGCGGCCGCTTCTTCGGAGCAATAGCGTTGGCATCTCCGCCGATGAGCTGGAAGCCATTGGGCACACCGGGCTTCACCGAGAAATCGTCCATCTGGTTGTTCAGCAGGATGCCGGTGCCGGGCGCCATGAGCCCGGAGCCGAAGAAGAAATTGAGCGTGATGGTGGCGGCCACCATGTTTCCCTTCGCGTCGATCACCGAGAAGTGCGTGGTCGAGGGGCCCGGTGACGGCGCATCGACACCCGGCAACATGGCGCTCGGCGTGGCGCGATCCATGCGGATCGACGCGCGTTGCCCGGCGGCGTAGTACTCATTGATGAGCCGCGCCACCGGCACGTCGACGAAATCCGGATCTCCGAGATACACGGCGCGATCGCGATGCACGCGACGCATGGCTTCGACGATGAGGTGCGTACGCGTGACCTTGTCGACCTTTGCGAGGTCGAAGCCGTCGAGGATGTTCAAGGCATCTATCAGCGCGATGCCACCCGAAGTCGGCGGTGAACCCGAGACGATGCGCGCGCCGCGGTAGTGGCCGACCACGGGCGGTCGCTCGACCACCTTGTAGTTAGCTAGGTCGGCCTCGGTCCAGTTGCCACCGAGCTCCCGGACTCCGGCCACGAGCTTTTTCGCGAACGCGCCCTTGTAGAAACCGTCCGCGCCCTGGGTGGCCAGCAATTCGAGGCTGGCGGCGAGTTCGGGCTGTTTGATGATGGAGCCGAGTTCGGGCACCTGGCCATTCACGAGAAACACGCGTGTGGCGTCCGGCGTTTTGAGGAACGCGTTCTTCTTGAATTCCATGCCGCCGCGCAGGCGCGTGTACAGCGGAAAGCCTTCACGCGCGAGCTTGATGGCAGGCGCCATGCTCACCGTCAGTGGCAACTTGCCGTATTTCTTCGCCAGGTGGGCAAGACCCGCCGGCTCGCCGGGAATTCCGGCCGCCAGCGCCGAATCGCGTGAAAGGCCGGCGATGACATTGCCATCTTTATCGAGATACATGTCGCGCGAGGCGGCGCCCGGTGCCATCTCGCGCAGGTCGATCATGGTTTCGAGGCCGTCCTTTGCCCGTCGCAGCAGGAAGAACCCGCCACCGCCAAGACCCGAACTCGAGGGTTCGACGACCGCCAACGCCGCGGCCACGGCCACGGCCGCATCGAAAGCATTGCCGCCCTTCGCGAGGATTTCCTTGCCGGCGTCGCTCGCCAGTGGATAGGCGCTGGCGATGGCGGCGTGACCCGGCCCGGCAGCGGGAATCCTGGTTTCAGGTGTGGCCGCCTGCAGCGACGACACGAAAACGAGGGTGATGCAGGCGAATGTGCGTAAAACGCGCGATGCGGACAACTTCATGCGTTTCAGACCCGCTTCATCTTCTTCAGTTCGGCCGCGACCAGCGGATGCACGAACTCCTTCACGTCGCCACCGAGAATTGCGATCTCGCGCACCAGGGTGGAGGAAATGAAGGTGAATTGTTCCTGCGGGGTGAGAAACACGGTTTCGAGCTCGCGGTGCAGGTGTCGGCTCATGTTCGCGAGCTGAAACTCGAACTCGAAATCCGACACGGCGCGCAATCCGCGCACCACGACCTGCACACCAAGCTCGCGGGCGAGATCCACGGTCAGCCCCTTGTATCCCATGACCTCGACTCCCGGAATGTCGCCGAGTACGGCGCGCGCCAGTTCCACGCGCTGTTCGAGCGGAAACATCGGCGCCTTGTTAGGGTTCGAGGCGATCGCGACGATGACCCGTTCGAACACGCTCGCGGCCCGGCGCACCAGGTCCTGGTGTCCGTTGGTGATGGGATCGAAGGTCCCCGGATATACGGCGCTGCGTTTCATGCGGCCCTGGATTCAAACAGAAAATAGATGATACCCGACCTCGCCGGCCCTACCCGCGCGAAGCTCTTTCCAGCTCGCGGGTAACGCCGGCAGCGGCTCCCGGGCCCGCCTTTCGAGATAGATGCGTGCGTCGGGAGCGATCCGGCCGCCAAGTGCAGCCGCCGCCGCCGCGAGCAGATCCGAATCGTAGGGGGGATCGAGAAACACGATGTCGAACGGAGTTTCGCTGGCCGGCGACGCCAGCCACGCGATGGCGCTCTCACAAACCACGCGCGCATTCGACTCCTGCCATTCGAGTGTAATTGCTTCTATCGCCGCCGCGGCACGCCGATCTTTCTCGACGAAAGTGACCTGCGCAGCGCCGCGCGACAGCGCTTCGAGACCGAGCGCACCGCTGCCGGCGAACAAGTCGAGCACGCGCGACTGATCGATGCGCGGCTGCAGCCAGTTGAACAGGGTTTCCCGCACGCGGTCCGGAGTCGGGCGGATTTCAACGCCGGCGGGAAAGCGAAGGCGACGGCCACGATGCCGGCCCGCGATGATGCGCAGGATTCGCGAGTGGGACGCGCTTGCTCGTGCACCACCGCCTGCGTCATGGCCGCGCGCAGGCTTTCGACTTTTTCCGCTGTTTTCTACTTTCGCCAATGCTCGAAACCCACGCGCCCGCTGCTTGCCACCTTTTGGGGCCCAAGCGTAACCTACCGCCCCAATACGACAAGTTCGGCGCATCGTTCTGCACGGCGAGGGAATGCGACCGGCCTGATTCTCCGCAAACAGAATTCCGAGGAGCGAACTCATGAAGAGGCTTATTGCAGCCACTGCCCTGGCTGTCATCGTCACGGCCGGTTGTTCGAGTTCGGTGGACAACCCACCGGATGTAGGGCCAACCGTTCCGACGACTGGCAACCTCGCTCCGCCGATCACGACCACGCTGTCGCCCAACCGCGTGTTGTTCTCGCCGAACCAGGGCATCCTGCCGTACCCGCACGACGCCTACTTCACGCCCACCCCGGGTGTTGCCACCGACGGCACGCTGAACCTGCCGTCCAGTGCCTTCTTCCCGGCGACGCTGCGCCTGCCCAGCGGCGTAACCGAGCCGGTGGTCAACGCGCTCGATGGATTCTCCACGCAGGCGCCGATCAAGCTGCGTTTCTCCACACAGATCAACCTCGCCACCTCGGCTGCCGGCATCCGGCTCATCGAAGTGCACGTCGATCCGGCCACCAAGGCGACGGTGGGATTCCCCACCACCTCGAGCCCGGTTCGTCGAGTACTGGTCCAGGGTGTGGACTACATCGTCGAGACGGCGCCTAACCTCGATACCAACGGCACGCTCGTGCAGATCGTGCCGCTGCGCCCGCTGCTTGCCAACAACGACGCGCCCGGCGCGACTCGCCCACGCGATATCGGCTACCTCGTGCTGGTCACCAACGCGCTGCGCGCCACGAACGGCGCCGCCATCGATGCGGATGCTGACTACGCCACCATCAAGACGGCGGCGTTGGCCAACACTTGCGCCACGATCACCGATGCGCGCCTGAACGCGCTGTGCAACCTGGCTCGCGCGCACTTCGGCGCTGCCGGCGTCGCGGGCGTGAGCCCGGCGACCATCGTCGTTTCCTCCAGCTTCACCACTCAATCAGTGGATACCGTGTTGCGCGTGATCTCGGCCACGGTGGCCGCGAGCCCGCCTCCCGCCACCGCCGTGTTGGCGGCGCCAGTGATTCCCACCGGCGTGGTTGTGGCCGGCGGTCCGAACCTCGCTGATCTTCACTTCGCCACCATCACGCTGCCTTACTACTTGAGTCGGCCAATACCGCCGCCCGCAGGCACGGGTACCGAGCCGATCAACACCTGGTGGCGCGCGTTGAATCCGCCGCCAGCCGCCGCAGGTCTCGCCGACCCCAAGGGTGAATTCAACCTGACCCGCTTCAATCCGATTCCCAGGGCCACGACTGGGCTCACTGTACCGATGCTGGTGGGTGTGCCAAGAACCCCCAAACCAGGCGCGGGATGGCCGGTCGTCATCTATCAGCACGGCATCACCGAAGATCGCGGCACGCTCGCGCTCATCGCGGATGTCGCCGCGCAGGCCGGATTCGTCATCGTCGGCATCGATCTGCCCTTGCACGGCATCATGCCGAATGATCCGTTGTATGCGCTGTCGCCCACGAATCCCATGGGCCCCGCATTTCCCGGAATTACGACGCCATTTCAGGTTCCCGAACCTACGTTCAACGTGGACTACGTGAACAACACCACCACGGCCCCGGGACCCGACGGCATCCCCGATTCGTCCGGCCAGCACTTCATCAATCTCGCGAGTGTCCTCACCGCGCGTGACAACCTGCGGCAGGGTGCGGCGAATCTCATGGCGCTAACACGCGCCGTGCCGTACCTGGATGTCGACGGCGATGGCACGGTGGACATCGATGTGGACAGGATCCACTTCTTCGGCTGGTCGCTCGGCGGCATCATCGGCAGCGCGTACATGGGGACCCCGATCGCTGTGGCGAACGTCAAGTCGGTATCGTTGTTCGCGGCGGGCTGCGGGATCATGGAAACGCTGCGCCAGTCGCCCGGTTATTCACCCGTCCTCAACAACGGCCTCGCGGCCGCAGGTTTTCCACCAGGGACTTCCATCTACTGGGAGTTCGTGCATGCCGCGCAAGCCGCGGCGGAATCCGGGGACGGCTGCAACTACGCGGCGAACTGGGTCGCGAAGCCGACTCTCATGCAAATGATCCAGGGGACGGCTGGCAACGCCACGCGTCCGACAGATCAGGCGGTACCCAACTCCTCGACCCTGCGCCTCGCGAATCTGCTGGGCTTGCCGACGATCACCGCCACTCTGGGCCCAGTGGCAGGCGGCGCGCGCGGCCTCACCCGCTTCACCGAGGGTGGGCACGGCACGATCGCGCTTCCGAGCCCGGCGCCGCAGACGCTACCGTCCTACCTCGAGGCCCGGAACCAGCTTCGTTGGTTCCTGGAAACCGGGGGCACGGAGATCAGGATCGCCAATCCGGCGATACTCGCGCCACAGTAAGATAAAGGCGCATCTGACAGACAGAGCGGCCCGGAAGGGCCGCTCTTTTTTTCACCACACGCAAAGGATAGAAAAGGCAGATGGCAGAGAGCCCTTCGCCCAAGCAAGGATTCATCGCGCGCATGCGCGCGAAGATCAACCGTCCGGGTTCGTGGCTCTCGTATGACCTCGCGAATCTCGTCCCCGGGCGCGAGATCGACGCCGAGGTGCTCGATGAGCTCGAAACGCGCCTGCTCGGCGCCGACGTCGGCGTCGATGCAACCGAGCACATCCTCGAAGAGCTGCGCAAGAAGGTGGCGCGCAAGGAGCTTGGCGATGTCGATGCGCTCATCGCAGCGCTCACAGATGCAATCACCGAAATCCTGCTGCCTTCGCAGAAGCCTCTCGAGCTCAACGCCAAGCCCTTCGTGCTGCTCGTGGTCGGTGTGAACGGCTCCGGCAAGACCACCACCATCGGCAAACTCGCGCGCCGTTTCGCCGACGCGCGCAAACACGTGGTCCTCGCGGCGGGCGATACGTTTCGGGCCGCGGCCATCGAGCAGCTCGGTGTCTGGGCGGACCGCGCCGGCGCGGACATCATCCAGCAGCAGGCGGGCGCGGATCCGGGCGCCGTGGTATTCGACGCCGTGCAGGCGGCGCGCTCGCGCCGCGCGGACGTGGTCATCATCGACACCGCCGGCCGGCTGCACAGCCAGTCGCACCTCATGGATGAGCTGAAAAAAGTGAAGCGCGTGATCCAGCGTGTCGAACCTTCCGCACCGCACGAGGTCTTGTTAGTGCTCGACGCCAACCAGGGACAGAATGCACTCACGCAGGCCACGCAGTTTCACGAAGCCGTGGGCGTCACGGGCCTCGTGCTCACCAAGCTCGACGGCACCGCCAAGGGCGGCATCGTGATCGCCATCGCGCGCAAGCTGGGCCTGCCCATCCGCTTCATCGGCGTGGGCGAGCAGGCCGAGGATTTCGGTGAATTCGACGCACGCGCCTTCGCTGGTGCGCTGGTTTCCGGCAACAGCGTGGCCGCGAGCTAAGATCCGCGCATGATCACCTTCGAAAACGTCGCGAAGCGCTATCCGAATGGCCGCGAGGCACTCGCGGGCGTGACGTTCACCATCCAGCCCGGAGAATTCGTGTTCCTCACCGGCCGCTCCGGGGCCGGCAAGAGCAGCGTCCTGAAACTCATTGCGCTGCTCGAACGCCCGAGCCGCGGCACCGTCACCGTGGCCGGACAGAACACGGGCAAGCTCAAGGCCGGCAAGATTCCGGCATTCCGCCGCGCCATCGGCGTGGTGTTCCAGGATCACAAGCTGCTGGTGGACCGGCCCATCTACGACAACGTGGCGCTGCCGCTGGTGGTCGCCGGAACGCCGCTCAGGGAAGTCGACCGGCGCGTGCGCGCCGCGCTCGACCAGGTCGGGTTGTTAGGCCGGGAACGTTCTTCACCGCTCGAACTCTCCGTGGGCGAGCAGCAGCGTGTCGGCATCGCGCGCGCTGTCATCAGCAAGCCGCAGCTGCTGATCGCCGACGAACCCACCGGAAATCTCGACCCCGCACTCAGCGTCGAAGTCATGCGTGTGTTCAAGCGCTTCCAGGAAGTCGGCGTCACCGTGATCATTGCCTCGCACGACCCGCACCTGGTGGAGCAGTTCGGCCAGCGGGAGATCGTGCTCGATGCCGGTCGCATCGCCACTGACACCTTTCGACCCGGGTACGCGGCACGCATGACCGCGCAGGCGCCGCAGCTTTCCGATCTGCCGGACATTCATACATGAGCAGTGGTACGTGAGCGGGGCGGTTTCGTCATACGGCACTCGGCATCTGCAGGCGCTGTTCGGCTCGCTCGGCCGGCTGGCCCGTGCACCGCTCGCCACCATGCTCACGCTCATGGTCATCGGCGTGGCGCTGGCCCTGCCGGCGGGACTCGCGCTCATGGTCGACAACCTGCGCACCGCTACCGGCGACCTCAGCAATGCCGTCGACTTCACCGTTCATTTCAAGCTCGGCACGCCCATCGAGCGCGTGGAGCAGATCGCCAAGGGCGCGCGCGATCGCCCGGGCATTGCCTCCATCACCGTCAGGAATGCCTCGCAGGCGCTGGAGGAGTTCAAGCAGGCCTCGGGCTTCGGCGATGCGCTGTCGGCCCTCGAGGACAATCCCCTGCCGCACCACCTGGTGGTTCGCCCCGGGAAAAACGCCAGCGGCCCCACCGAGGTGGAATCCCTGCGCCGCTATTTCGCCGCGTTTCCCGAGGTCGATATCGTGCAGCTCGATCTCGACTGGGTACGTCGCCTGCATTCGCTGCTCGATGTCCTCCGGCGCGTCATGTGGCTGGTGGTGGCCGTGCTCGGGCTCGGGGTACTGGCCGTGATCGGTAACACCATCCGGCTCGAGATCCAGCAGCGGCGGCCGGAAATCGAGGTCACGAAGCTGGTCGGCGGCTCGAACGCTTTCGTTCGAAGGCCGTTCCTGTACACCGGCATCTTCTACGGCCTTGGCGGGGCGCTGCTGGCGGCGCTCATCGTGTTCGGCGGCCTTGCCTGGCTGGACCAGGCGGTCGGCGAGTTGTCCGCGCAGTACGGCAGCCGTTTCCACCTGACGGGCCTCGGCGGGCAGGGGTTGGGGATACTCGTGGGAGTCGGGGCGGTACTCGGCTGGCTGGGCGCGCTCATCTCCACCGGCCGGCACCTCCGGGCGATCGAACCTCGCGCCTAGGCCTCCGCTTATAAAACAATAACTTATCGGTCTGATGCCTCCTTCGGGGTATGGAACTGACCGGGCTTTTAGCACTCTAATTGCCCGACTGCTAATATCTCGACCCTCGAGATAAGCAGATCGCCTCAGGAGGTTCGTCCAGATGACTGCCACCGCCCTTGCTGCCACTGCGCTGGTCGCTCGCAAGAACGATTTCGTCCTGTCCGGTCCCGTCGGAAGCTTCGACGCGTACATGGACAAGGTAAGCCGCATTCCCGTGCTGTCGCGCGAGGATGAGGCTGAACTCGCCAATCGCTTCCGCAATGACGGCGATCTCGAGGCCGCCCGCCAGCTCGTGTTGTCGCACCTGCGTTTCGTGGTGCACATCGCGCGCGGCTATTCGGGTTATGGCCTGCCGCTCGGCGACGTGGTCCAGGAAGGCAACGTGGGACTCATGAAGGCCGTGAAGCGCTTCGACCCCACGGTTGGCGTGCGCCTGGTTTCGTTCGCGGTTCACTGGATCCGCGCGGAAATCCACGAATACGTGCTGCGCAACTGGCGGCTCGTCAAGGTCGCCACCACCAAGGCGCAGCGCAAGCTGTTCTTCAATCTGCGCAAGATGAAGAAGAACCTGGCCTGGTTGTCGCACGACGAAACGCTCGCAGTCGCGCGTGATCTCAAGGTAACGCCCGCCGAGGTCACCGAGATGGAAAAGCGCCTGGCGGCGCGCGACCTCTCGTTCGACCCGGTTCCCGACTCGGGCAGTGAGGACGGTGACGAGACCTACTCGCCCGCCGCCTATCTACCGGCGCCGGATGCCGATCCGGCCATGCAGATCGAGAATGCCGAGTGGGAAGACACCACGGGCGATCGCCTGGCGCAGGCCATGAAGACGCTGGATCCGCGCGCGCAGGACATCGTGGTCAGCCGCTGGACCGGTGAAGGCAAGGTCACGTTGCACGACCTCGCGGAGAAATACGGCGTGTCGGCGGAACGCGTGCGCCAGATCGAGGCGAATGCGATCAAGAAATTGCGAGGCCTGATGACGGCCTGAAGCGCCCGTTCAGACTCAACTTTGAAGCCCCGGCCACAACCGGGGCTTTTTCTTTTCCGATGCTAAGTTTTTGTGTTGTCCGGGCCCGCGGGTCCGTGGATTAATGGCAGGCAATGACGAAATCA
>DASQJS010000252.1:0-14940 GCA_035630995.1 Steroidobacteraceae bacterium
GCCGGAGACAAGGGCTTTCCTTCGGTCAACGATCCGTGCGCATCGACGCGCGCCAATGGCACGACGCGCGTCGTTCCGGCGGATGTCGCGGCGTTCTGCCAGCAGACCTGGGGAATCAATGCGGCGACCTACACGCAGACCAACAGCCAGATCGAGGCGCTCTTCTATGGCAACCCGAATCTCTCCGAGGAAACTTCGGACACGCTGACTTTCGGATTCGCGCTGACGCCGGAATCGATTCCGGACCTGCACCTCTCGGTGGACTACTACAAGATCAAGGTGCGGGACTTCGTGAACACGCTCGAAGGCGGGCCCACGGGCGTTGTGCTGGCGTGTTTCGCCAGCCTCGATATCGACAGCGACGCATGTTTCAGCCGTGACCTCAATGAGGCGCTGGTGTTTCGTGACGCCGTCGGCGACCTGAAAGCCCGCGTGCCGATCGCCAATCTGTCGGCACTCGAGACCGATGGTATCGACGTCAGCGTCAGCTACGACGTGCCGCTGGGATTTACCTCGGAGCGTTTCGACGACAGCCTGCAGGTGAATCTGCTGGTCACCTGGCTGGGTAGTTATGACCTGGACCACGTCGACTACGCCGGCACCATTGGCGGGTACAACATCAGTGGCGCGTTTCCGGAATACAAGGCGAACCTGCGCCTCGGTTATCGCATCGGGCCGGTGAACCTCAGCTACAACCTCCAGTTCCTCGACGCGATGGACAACCAGGGCAACATCCCGGCCTTCGAGGACCCGGCGGGCTACCAGGGAGTGACTAGCACGATCTTTCACGATCTGAGCGCGCGCTGGGACATCAAGGATTCGCTGGATCTCACCGTCGGCGTTCGAAATCTCACGGACGAAGACCCGAAGTTTTTCGACGTCCCGGTCGATCAGAACACCGATCCGGCGACGTTCGACATGCTCGGCCGCTTCTACTTCGGCTCGCTTCGCGTGAAGTTCTAGGAACAGGTTTCCTGCAAGTTGATGGCGGACCGAAAGTCCGCCATCTTTTTTTGGCAGTTCCCCGGCTCCGTGTCGGGAACCGGCGCGCAACGCCGATTTACTCAAGGGGACCCACTTTGAGGACACGGAGCCGTTTCCATGACGATCATGAGCCGAAGTGTCCGCGACGCGTGGGTACAGATCGGCCCCTATCTCGATGTGGTTCTCGAGCTCGATGCCGAAAAACGCGACGCATGGCTCGCGGAACTGCACACCCGCATGCCGCAGGTGGCGGAGTCGGTGCGCAAGCACCTGGCCGAACTGGCCGAGCTGAATGCACGGAATTTCATGAATGTCGCGGTGCCGGCGCGATTCTTCGAGAGCAGCCTCGCCGGCAAGCGATTTGGTGCGTACACGCTCGAGCGCGCGATTGGACAGGGCGGCATGGGCACGGTCTGGCTGGCGCGGCGCAGCGACGGGCAATTCGAAGGCCGCGCCGCCGTAAAGCTGTTGAACACCGAACTCATCGGCATTCCGTCAGAACTCCGCCTGACCCGCGAAATCAGCGTTCTCGCGAAGCTGCAGCATCCGAACATCGCGCATCTCATCGACGCCGGCGTGGGCGCTGACAACCGGCCCTACCTGGTCCTTGAGTACGTTGTCGGCCTGCCCATCGACCAGTACTGCGAGACGCGGAAACTCCGAATTCGCCATCGCATCCGCCTGTTCCTCGACGTGCTTCGCGCAGTGGCGCACGCGCACAGCCACCTGGTCGTGCACCGCGACCTGAAACCGTCGAACATTCTCGTGACCGAAGACGGCACCGTGAAACTGCTCGACTTTGGCATCGCCGCGCTGCTGTCCACGCCCGGCCAGTCGATCGCCCACACGCAGCAGCTGGCGCCCGGTCTCACGCCCGGCTACGCCGCCCCGGAACAGCTGTCAGGCGAACCGATAACGATTGCGACGGACGTCCACGCGCTGGGGACTCTGCTGTTCGTGCTGCTGAGTGGCCAGCATCCCAGTCTGTGCCACGGCAAGAACCGCGCGGAATGGATGCGCGCCGTGCTCGAACGCGAAGCGCCGCGAATGTCCGACTACGCGGCCAGCGTCGGCGACCGGCGCTTGCTGCGCGGTGACCTCGACCACATCGTCGCGAAGGCGCTGCGCAGAGTGGCTGACGAGCGCTACAGCACCATCGATCTCTTTGCGCAGGACCTTCGCCGATATTTCGCGTTCGAGCCGGTGGCGGCACGCCCGCGGACATATGCGTACCTGGCCAGGATGTTTGCGCGGCGCCATCGAGCGGCGGTGGCTGCCGCGGTGATCGTGGCGGTGATCATCGCCGCGGCCATGGGAATCAACACGCGGCTGATGCTCGAAGCGCGTTACCAGCGTGACCAGGCGCGGTTCCAGTCGGACCGCGCCGAAGCGTCGATAGATTTTCTCACCCAGCTGATGCGTTCCAATGCTGAGGCCGGGGCCGGCACGGGACCGCAGACCTTTCACGAACGGCTGGCGATGGGAGTCGAAATCCTCAAACGGCAGTACCACGAAGATCCGAAGTTCGCGGGCCGGATGCTGGTCGACCTGGCTGACTACTATCGCAACGACGGCGAGACTGCCCGTGCCAACGAGCTCTACGCGCAGGCGTACGAACTCGGCAGCAAGAACGACGACAAGGAGCTCATGGTCTCCGCGCAGTGCAGCCGCGCCGATGGTGACGCCTACGCCGGCATCCACGAGGGCACAGAAGCGCGCGTCCGGGAGGCACAGCAGCTGCTGGCGCAGATCCCGAAGTCCGATGTCGCATTGCACATCGGCTGCCTGCTCGCGCAAGTGACTTTCAAGGAACAGACTGGCGACCTTGCCGCCGCGGAGTCCATCCTGGAGCGTGCAATGAAGACTCGCGCGGAAGTGGATGGGACCAATGAGACCGTGGCGTACGCCACGCTGCTCACCGAGCGCGGCGCGATGTACTACCTGCGCAGCCAGCCGCGCGAGGCGCTGGTCGCGACCCAGGCCGCGGCGGATATATATGAGGGCAAGGGCCGCGGCCGCATGGCGGCGGGGCTCAGCGCGCGATTCGCGATCTCCACGATCCTGACCGACATGGGCGAATTGCGCCGTGCGCTGGCCGAGCGCGAGATCATCAGGCAACGACTTCACGAGAACGGCGAATCGAAGGCGGAACATGTCGCGTATCCGGTGAGCCATGGATTGTTGCTGCTGCGTATGGGCAGGGTCTCTGCGGCGGGAGAGATGCTCAACGGTGTCGTGGAACGCGCCCGGCAGGCGGGGAACCCGCACTGGCTTGCATGGGCACTTCTCGCCAGCGGTCAGCTGTCCCTTCAGCAAGGTCACCTGGACGCCGCCGAGGCGGTGTTGATCGAGGCGTCGTCCCTGCTCGACAGCGGCGCCAGCGATGTGAATACGCAGATCTTCGCCGCAACCTACCTCGCGGAACTGGCGCTGGCTCGCCACGACATCGAACTGGCGCACCGGTACCGGGACGAGTTCCTGCAGCTCGCGGACTACCGGGGAAAGCAAACCAACCACGCGCTGCCCAGAGTGTTGATCGTCGCCGCACGCATCGCGCTTGCCGAGGGCGCTGCTGCCGATGCGGAGCGTTTTGCCCGTGACGGGTTGCGCCTTGCGCAGAGGAAATCACGCGGCCCGGATACGAGCGCGGATGTGGGTGAGGCGTTGCTGCGAATTTCCCAGGCGCGACTTCTCGCGAACCCTGGCGCCGATGTGGGATCCATGCTCGGGCGGGCGGACCGGTGTCTGACCGCGGCGCTCGACGCCAACCATCCACTGACGATCGAGGTACGAAAACTAGGGAAAAGACCGGGCGCAATCGGACCAAGGGCGGACATCGGTTCTGCCGCCGGCGTTCCATGATCCGGGCAATCTCAACCGGGCAAGGGGCGAAGCCATGAAGGCCAGGATCTCACCATTGATGTTCATAGCGACGCTGCTGCTGGTGGCCGCGACTGCATCTGCAGACGAATTCGACGATACGGTCTCGATCTTCAAGAACGCGGGCGAGAGCGGCACGTACTTCGCCAAGAGTTATGGCTACGCGGTGTTCCCGACCGTGGGTAAAGGCGGTCTTGGCGTGGGCGCGGCTCACGGATCAGGGCGCGTCTTCGCGCAAGGCAAACACGTGGGCGACGTGAAGATGAACCAGATCAGTGTCGGGCTGCAGGCCGGCGGCCAGGCATTCAGCCAGATCGTCTTCTTCCAGGACAAGCGTTCCTTCGACGAATTCACGAGCGGCAGCTACGAGTTCGACGCGACCATGCAGGCGGTCGCGATCACCGCTTCAGCGACTGCCACCGCCGGAACGGCAGGAGCTGCGGCGGGTGCCGCCGGCGGAAAGAAGGACGCGGCGACGACAGGTAACTACCACAAGGGATTGGCGGTATTCACCGTCGCCAAGGGCGGATTGATGTACCAGGCCGCCGTCGGCGGGCAGAAGTTCAAGTACGAGGCGAAGAAGTAGCTAGACGCCGGACAGCAAAAAGCCGCCGGAACGTTCGTCCGGCGGCCTTGTTCTATTCTTCGCAACCGCGAATGGTGCTCGGCGTCAACCCTTTGCCTTGAACGCGCGGACCTGCAGGTTGAAGCGGTCGGCCACCTTCACGAGTTCCTTCTGCGCGGACTCGATCTTCGTGCCGCTCTTCTCGCAGGCCAGATACTCCTCCATCGAACCCTTGAACGCGTCGACGGCCTTCTTGGCGGCCAGCATGTCTTCCTTGGACGCGGACGCGCCGTCGGGAATCGACGTCGGGGCGGTGGGCCTGTCACAGCCCAATGCCGGCACCACGGCCACGGCCCACAGAACTGCAATCGGGAGGATCCTCTTCATTTCACTTTTCTCCAGTTAACTAAACATCGCCACGGCCATCGCGGTCGCGTGGACGGTCAGCTGGGTTATCGGCACGGCGCCGCGGATGCTTGAGGTCCGAAAGCGCTGCGAAATGTGAAGCGCGTCCTCCATTAGGTCATCGGGCGGCCGATAGCGAACCCGTGGCACGCCGGAAATCGCGGGAACCCCCGCTCGATGGCGCCATCGCGTCGATGCAGCACGATAAAGAATCGAGGGAGAAGGCCGGCGCTTCGGGTGACGGCATACGAAAGGTATTGACCTTCTCGCTGGGCGGGGAGGTCTACGGCGTTGACATCCTTCGCGTGAAAGAGATTCGCGGCTGGTCGCCCGTCACCCGGATACCGCAAACGCCGGCCTCCATACTCGGCGTGCTGAACCTTCGCGGCCTCATCGTGCCCATCGTCGATCTGCGCGTACGCTTCGCGCTCAAGACCGCGGAATTCACACCGCTCACGGTGATCATCGTTTTGTCGCTGCGCAACGAGAGCGGACAGCGCGAGTGCGGCATCGTCGTCGACAACGTAAATGACGTGGTCGACATCGCAACCGACAGCATCAAGCCTGCGCCTGAACTCGGCGGCGGACAGACCGGCGAATACATCGAAGGCATCACGTCCCACGAAGAGCAGATGTTGATACTGCTCAACGCGGAAAGCGTGGCTTCCCCGGACCTGTCAGCGACCGTGCTCGCCGAACAGGCCGCCTGAGAAACACGACACTTTATCCACACTCGACTATTCGAACGGAATTTCGTATGCGCCTCAATGTGTTCAAAAACATTCGTCTCTCGTTGCAGCTGTACGCACTGGTTGCGTTCACGCTGGTCATCGCGACGGGGCTCATCTTTTATGCGATGGAGCAGGTGCGCAGCACCCAGGGCACACTCAAGCACACCATCGACAACCGCATGGTGTCGGGGCAGTCGATCCAGGGCGTCGCCGACGCGCTGTCGCTGTCAATTGAGGCGTCGCTGGACGTCATCGAAAAGAAGCAGTCCGCACTCGATGCGCACGATCAGATCAAGAAGGCCATCGACAAGGCGCGCGACGACTGGGACAACTATTTTCTGGGCGACATGATCCCGGAAGAACAGGAACTCGCCGACGAGACCACGCCGATGCTCGACGGCGCGTACGGCAAGATCGACAAGCTGCTCAAGAAGCTCGAGAGCAACGAACTGGCGGATCTGCCCGCCTGGCGTAACGAGACCTTGCGGCCGGCGTTGGCCGAAGGCTCCAGCAACCTGAAGAAGTTGATCGCCATGCAGCTGACGGCGGCCAACCTGGACCTTGCCAGGGCAAACACCAACTACCAGCAGGCGGTGCGCAACAGCATCACGCTGATGTCGGGTGGCGCCTTCCTGGCCATCGTTCTCGCGTGGATCATCATTCGCAGCGCGATGCGCAAGCTCGGCGCCGATCCGGGCAGGGCTGCGCAGGTGGCGCGACGTGTCGCCTCCGGCGACCTCGAGTTCGAGATGCTGCCCGGCCGTCACGACGCCATCAGTCTCATGGGTGCGCTGCGCCAGATGAAGGACAGCCTGCTGCACTCCAAGCTCGACTACCAGGGACAGATCAATGCGATCGCGAAAGTCCAGGGTGTCATCGAATGTTCGCTGGACGGCGACGTCGCCAATGCCAACGATATTTTCCTGAATCTTCTCGGCTACACGCCGGACGATGTCAAAGGCAAGAACTACTCGCTGTTCGTCGACTCCCAGGACTCGGCCGCCAACCAGGGACTCTGGAAGGCGCTGAAAGGTGGCGAGAGCCAGCAGGGCGAGTTCCGCGTCATGGCCCGTGACAAACGCGAGCTCTGGTTCCAGGGCGTGTTCAATCCGATCGTCGACGCCTCCGGCAAACCGTTCAAGGTCGTCGCCTATCTAAGCGACATCACCAGACAACGTCAGGAAGCGTTGCTGAATGCGGCGTTCCGCGGCGCGCTCGATCGCCTCGACGCCAACGTGATGTGTGCCGACAACGACATGAAGATCATCTTCGTGAATCCCGCTGCCACCCGGATGCTGGCGAGGGCCCAGGAGTCGTTCCGCGCGGACCTGCCTGGCTTCGATGCCGGCAAGATCATGGGCGCGAACCTCGAGTCGATGACACGCGAACCGGCCGTGCTGCGCGGCCTGATCGAACGCCTCACGGATATCGTGAACCGCCAGGAAGTCATCGGCGGCCGCACGATGAAAACGATCATGAGCCCGATGAAGGACGACACTGGCCGTCGCCTCGGTACGGTGCTCGAGTGGTTCGATCGCACGCAGGAAGTCGCCACGGAATCCGAACTGCAGGACGTCATCACGGCGGTGACGGCCGGAAATCTCGACAATCGCATCTCGCTCGAAGGCAAACGCGATTTCTTCCTGACGCTGTCCCGGGGCATCAACGAACTGGTGGAGGCGATCGCGACGGTGGTCGTCGAAGTGCGCGGCGTGGTCGCCGCGGCCAACACGGGTGACCTGACCCGGCGCATCGAAACCCAGGGCAAGGCCGGGCTGCTCGTTCAGATCGGCTCTGGCATCAACGATCTCACCAGCAGTCTCTCGGAGCTGGTGTCGCAGGTGAAGAAGGCTTCGGCCGAAGTGAGTCGCGGAGCCGACGAAATCAGCCAGGGCAATACCAACCTGTCGCAGCGCACGGAAGAGCAGGCGTCGTCGCTCGAGGAAACGGCATCTTCGATGGAGGAGATGACCAGCACCGTCAAGCAGAACGCCGACAACGCGGCCCACGCCAGCAAGCTCGGCTACGCCGCGCGCGATCAGGCGGAGAAGGGCGGCGCGGTAGTTTCGAAAGCCGTTGCCGCCATGGTCGGCATCAACGATGCCTCGAAGAAGATTGCGGACATCATCAGCGTCATCGACGGCATCGCTTTCCAGACCAATCTGCTGGCGCTCAACGCCGCGGTGGAAGCCGCGCGCGCCGGTGAGCAGGGTCGCGGATTCGCCGTGGTCGCCACCGAAGTGCGCAACCTCGCGGGGCGCTCGGCGGGCGCGGCCAAGGAGATCAAGGCATTGATCCAGGACACCGTGAGCAAGGTGAACGAAGGTTCAAACCTGGTGACGCAGTCCGGAACGACGCTGGGCGAGATCGTGTCCGCCGTGAAGAAGGTGACGGATATCGTCGCCGAGATCGCCGCGGCGTCGAACGAACAGGCCGCGGGCATCGACCAGGTGAACAAGGCCGTGATGCAGCTCGACGAACTCACGCAGCAGAACGCGGCGCTGGTCGAAGAGGCGTCGGCGGCGAGCCAGGCCATGGCCGAACAGGCGCGCGACCTGAATTCGTCCATGTCGCGCTACCAGGTGAACGCCACGGCAGCCGAGGCCGCGGCGCCGGAATCGACGGTTCCTGCCGCGCCGACGCTGGCCGCGGATCGGCGCAAGGCCACGCGGCCGTGGACCGAGAAGCCTGCCGCGGCTGCCAAGGCACCGGCGGCCCGTGCGTCCGCGCGTGTCGCCAACGGCGCCGACGAAACGGAATGGAAGGAGTTCTGAAGCCCGCGCTTCGGGGTTCTGCGAATTGTCGATAGCGACCTCGAGGGTATCAGCGGAAGCTGGATGCCTCATCAACGAGGTATCGCAATGCAATTCCCCCGCCGGCTCCAATGCGTCGTTCTGCTTGCAGGCGCCCTGCAGGCACTGACTCCGGTCGTGTCGGTCGGCGCGGAAGCGCCGCACAGTGCCGGAAGGCCGCGTGTCGGCCTGGTCCTCGCGGGCGGCGGTGCGAAAGGAGGCGCACATGTCGGCGTGCTGAAAGTACTGGAAGAACTTCACGTGCCGATCGACTGCATCGCCGGCACCAGCATGGGCGCGCTCATCGGCGGCGGTTATGCCGCCGGAATACCGGCTGACGAGCTCGAAAAATTCCTGGTGAACATCGACTGGAAGAAGGTGGTCGGCAGCCAGGGCCGTCGCGACCTCGAACCCATCGAACAGAAACGTTCCGGTCCCACGTACAGCAATGACTTCGAGCTGGGCATCACGCCGAACGGAGTCGTTACCCCCGGCGGCCTCATCAACACCAGCAATATCGAAGATCTGCTGCGCGTGTATGTCGCGCGGGCCAGGCTCGAAACCGACTTCGACAAGCTACCGATTCCCTACCGCGCCGTGGCGACCGACATGGTCTCGAGCAAGATGGTCGTGCTCGAACAGGGCGACCTGGCCACCGCGATGCGCGCCAGCATGGCGATTCCAGGCGGGTTCGCGCCAGTGATCATGGACGACATGATCCTCTCGGACGGCGGCCTCGTGAGGAACATACCGATCGATATCGCGCGCAATCTGTGCGCCGAGCAAGTCATCGTCGTGAACCTGGTCGAGCCCGAGGCGGATCCCGTGAAACTGCAGTCGGCCACGCAGCTGCTGGGGCGGTCGATGGACGTCATGATCATCGCGAACGAGGAGCTGCAACTGGCGTCGCTGCGGCCAGGCGATGTCCGTATCGACGTCATCATGGGCGATATCGGCACCGCGGATTTCGAGCGCGTGCCGGACACCGTGCCGCTCGGCGTGACCGCCGCGCACAAGATGTCCGACGAACTCAGGAAGTTCTCCGTGCCTGAGGCGCAGTACGTCGCCTGGCGCACGGCCGTGACGCAATCCCAGCAGATCGAGGGCCGGCTTGCCGGCGTGCGTTTCGAAGGACTCAAGCGCGTCAATCCCGAATACCTGGTCCGGCGACACCAGGTGAAGGCGGGCGACCCGGTCGACATCGTGACGATCAGCGAGGAAGCACAGCGCATCTCGGCGCTTCAGGACTTCGATTCCGTCAGTTATCGCCTGGATGGCGATCGTTCGTCGCCGACCCTTACCTGGCTGCCGCAGGAAAAGAAAATTGGTCCTAACTATCTGCGGGTGGATCTCGGGGTCTACGCTTCCCGGGAAGGCGACCTTTCCTTCTCCATTTATGGCCGGCATGTCCGCACCTGGGTCAACTCGCTCGGGGCGCAGTGGTACAACGAACTGCAACTGGGTGGCGAGAGCCTGGTGACGACGGGCTTTTACCAGCCACTCGATGTCGCGCGCCGGTTTTTCATCGAGCCGCGCGTCACCTTCTCGCGCGCTCTGGAAGACGTATTCGTCGATGACGAGCGCGTAGCGCGCTACGAGTTCAAGGATTTCATCGGGGAGCTCAATCTCGGAGCGAACGTGGGTCGCTACGGGCAGGCTCGCATCGGTTACCTGTACGACGAACGCGACGTCGACGTGGATATCGGTACGCCGCTCATGCCCGAGGGCAAACCCGTGGATGCCGGCATGCACGTCCTTGCCGAGCTCGACAGCCGCGATACGGCATTCAATCCCACCCGTGGATTGGCCATGGCGCTCGAATACATGGAAAGCGATGAGTCGATGGGTGGCGATCGGGATTGGGAACGGGCCGAGCTCGGCTTCGGCATTGCGTTACCTCTGCGCCGCGACGTGTTGTGGCTGACCTTCGCCGCCGGATCGGACCTGGGCAGCGACCTGCCTGGCGATCGTGCGTTTTCCGTGGGCGGTCCCGACAGCTTCCCCGGCTTCGAACAAGGCGAACTGCGGGTCAGCGAATACTGGCTCGCCAACACGAGCTACCTCTGGAGAGTGAAAGATCTGCTCTCCATCCGGAATCATTCGCTCTACGTGGGAGTCGGCCTGACGGGAGGCCAACTCAACGGCCGACTCGACGGTGGCGAGGATGGCGAACACTACGGCGGATCGGTGTTCCTCACCGGCCGCACGTTCTTCGGTCCCCTGACCGTCGGCGTGGGCGCTACGTCCACTGATTCATGGAGCCTGTGGCTGAGCGTGGGGCGGCCCGTCGGGCACGGGACGATCCTGGAAAGAGGAGTCTTCCGCTAGCGCATTTAGTTAGTTCGGCAGCTTGCGCGGCGTGTACGGCCGCGCCAGTCCGGCCAGCCACTGCGCGTCCTGTCCGTAGATGTCGCGACGGAAGTTCACGCGTCCCTGCGGATCCACCCAGGCAGTCCAATAGGCGAGCAGCACGGGCACTTTGGCGGGCAGCGTCACGTTCTGCGTGTTGCCCGCATCGATGGTTTTCCGGATCGTCCCGGCATTCCACGTGGCCGGGTTCGCCAGCAGCAATTCCGCGAGCTCGAGAGGGCGTTCTACACGTACGCAGCCGGAACTGAAGGCTCGATCAGTCTCCTCGAACTTCGCCTGCGACGGCGTGTCGTGCAGATAGATCGAATACGAATTCGGAAACATGATCTTCACGCGGCCGAGGGCATTCTTGGGTCCCGGATCCTGCCGCAGCGTATATGGGATGTTTCCGCTCTTGAACTTCGACCAGTCGATGCTCGCCGGATCGATGATGTTGCCACGCGCATCCAGCACATTGAGGCCGCGTCGCGTGATCGACGCAGGATCGCGCCGGGCATCGGGGAGAATGTCGTTGCGGATGATCCCGGGAGGAACGGTCCAGGTGGGGTTGAACACCAGGTAGTTGATGTCGGAGCGGAACATCGGGGTGCGGCGGTAGGTCTTGCCGACCTGCGCGCGCGCGCTCCACACGATTTCCTGGCCGCGCACGAGATAGACCCAGTACGCGGCGATATTCACGACCACGAACTCGTTCGGCAGGTCATGCAGCAAGACGCGCCCGCGATCGAGGTTCACGCGCAGCTGGCTGATCCGCTCGTCGAACGACACATTCAGCTCGGAGATCGTGCGGGCCCCGATCTTTCCATCGGCCACGAGCCCCATCCTTTCCTGGAATCGCCGCACCGCGCTCTGCAGTGTCGGGTCGTACAGATCGGATGAGGTGACTTCGGCGGCATCGAGGTCGCCACTGATCGACAGTCGCTTGCGCAGCGCCGGAACTCGTTCATCGTGCGCGCCGGGGTCGATCGATTTGCCATTGTTCGTTTCCTGGGTCAGGGCGACCCACTCGCCGCCGGCGGCCGCTTCCCGAAAACGCGCCAGCTCATGCTTCAGCGTCCGATACATGCGATGCGTCGGTTTCAGCTTTTCGATCTCGGCATGAATGTCGTCGCTGGCAATGGCGAGCTCGAGTCTTTGCGGAACGTCGATGCCCGCAGGGCTGCGCGTGTAGTTCCACTGTGCGTCGAACGAGGCGGCATCCACTTTCCCGAACATGAGGTGATCGGCGATGCGCAGCAGCGCATCGGTGTGCAGTATCTCGAAGGCCGCCTGCGCGGAAGGGCTGCCCGCGGCACCGGCGGCGAGTTGCTCCAGGACGGCCAGGTGGTAATCGCGCGGGTCGAGTCCGTCGGCCTCACTGTCCTTGAGCGCCCGGCGCAGTTCGCTGGCCGTGTGTGCATTGGTCCACGCGGGCTGAAACGAGCGTCTGGTATAGAACGCGTAAATGACATTCGGATAGGCGACGTGCGCGCCGTGAATTTCGAACGGCCCGGACTCGAGCATCGCCTCAACCTGGGTTTGCAGCTCCGATGACGCCGATGCCGGTGCCGGTGCCGAGACGTCCTGGGCGTGCGCCAATCCGGCGGTAATACCTGTTATGAACAGGAGTGCTTGCAAGGCGGCTGCGGGGAGTTTTGACATTTGCGCCGATGTTGCGTGTTTTGCCCTGGAACCGAGATGGGCCTTTCATCTCATTGACCCACGCGTGCAAGAAGTGAGGGCAAGAATCCGGCAATCGCCGCCACACCGCCCAGGGACGGCGCAATCCGCCCTCAATTCACCGTAGCGCAAGAAAATTTCAGCGTCTCCATGTGATGACCTTCTCCAATTTGCCGCAATGCGCCTGTTAACTTGGACCCATGAAAACGAAACCTGCGAAACATTTTCTCCTCGCGTCTGATTTCGATCAGACGCTGAGCTTCAACGACTCGGGATTCGAGTTGAGCGAATTGCTCGGAGTTACCAGCTTCGAGCGGAAGGTCGCCGGCCTGTCGGCCAGCCATCTCGTGCAACAGGGCGGTGAGCTCGCCTATCTCATCCGTCACGACCCGGAATTCCGCGGCGTACGCCGCGAGCACCTCATCGAGGCCGGCAAGCGGGTACGTCTCAAGCAGGGTCTGCCGGAATTCGTCGAAATCCTCGAGCGCGGCATCGATGGCAACCAGTTCTCTTTCTACGTGGTCTCGGCGGCGCCCCGCGAAGTCGTCGTGTCCGCTCTCGAAGGCATCGTGCCGCCGGAACACATCTATGGCACGGAACTCGACTACGACCCGCATTCGGGCGAGGTGCGTTCGATCAACCGCGTTCGTGCCGGCTACGGCAAGGTGGCGGTGCTCGACGAGCTGGGGCAGAAGCTCGGGATCACCACCGATCGCGTGATCTACGTCGGCGACGGCAGCTCCGACATTCACGTGATGCTCCATGTGAACAATGGCGATGGCTTCACGATCGCCGTTTCCGAGAACCGGCAGCTCGCGCGCATCGCGCAGAGCACGGTGCTCAGCGACAACGCGAGCAGCGTGCTGGTACCGGTGCTCGACCAGGTGCTGGGGCTTCGACCCGGCTATATCCGCGCCCAGCTCGAATCGACTGGCCTGGTGCTCGATGACTGGCAGCGCGCCCGAACGGATCGCGTGTTGATTCGGGAAGCGGCGCCGCTGGCGTCCGCGGGTTGAGCGCCGCCATGACTGACATGCTCGGTTGGGTCGCCACGGCCGTATTCGTCGGCTCGTACTTTTTCTCGCGTCCGGCGCTTTTGCGCGCGGCGCAGATGGTGGGTGCGACGCTGTGGATCGTCTATGGCGCCTTGATAGGCGCGATACCGGTGGTGGTCGCCAACGGCCTGGTATTCGCCGCGGCCGCCTGGACGTTGTTTCGCGCGAGACCGCCGCTGACTCAGACCTGAAGTTCCGGCCTGACGCCGTCCGCGCACGTGCCGTACGATTCGCGGCATGACTGACATCACCCTCATAGGCCCTGGCGCAATCGGCTCGACGCTGGCCGCGTGGCTTTCGCAGAATCGCGATCACCAGGTCACGGTTGCCGCAAGAACACCGTTCGATTCCATCGTGCTCGAGACGCCGCGTGGCACTCTCAATGCGTCGCCCCGCGTGCTCACCGATCCTTCGCAGGCGCGTCCGGCGGATTGGGTGCTCGTCACGACCAAGGCCTATGATTCGGACGCCGCGGCGCGCTGGTTCGAGAAGAGTTTTGGCCCGCGAACGCGCCTCGCCGTGATCCAGAACGGTGTCGAACACGTCGAACGCTTTGTTCGCTACGTCGCTGCGGATCGCATCGTGCCGGTCATGATCGATTGCCCGGCGACGCGTCATTCACCTGGCCGCGTGACGCAGGGCGGGCCCATCCACATCGTCGTACCCGCGGGCGTCAACGGCGCGGCTTTCGTCGACCAGTTCGCGGGGCTCAGTCTCGACGTGCGGGAAACACCGGACTTCATCACCGCGGTCTGGAAGAAGCTTTGTCTCAACAGTGCAGGGGCGGTTTCAACCGCATTGCTCGCGCCCGCCGGCATCGCGCATCACGATGGCGTCGCAGAAATTCTTCGTGCCATCGTGCGTGAGTGCATTGCCGTGGGTCGCGCCAGGGGCGCCGTTCTCGGCGACGAGATCGCCGGGGAAATCGTCGACCGCATGCGCAGCGGGCCGCGCGACGCCGCCAACTCGATGCTCGCCGACCGGCGCGCCGGGCGGCCCATGGAAATCGATGCGCGCAACGGGGTCATCGTCCGGTACGGACGCGAGCATGGCATTCCGACGCCGATGAATGCGCTCATGGTGGCCATGCTCGAGGCCGTCGATCAATGTAGCTAGTCCGCCAGGCCGCCTATCCAGCTGCGCAGGACGCTGAGTTCCTCATCCACGAGCACCAGGTCGGCGCGCTGGCCGGGGGCGATGCGGCCCATCCGACCGTCCAGCTTCAGGAACCCGGCCGGGTTGGTGCTGGCCATGCGCAGCGCGTCGGTCAACGACACGCCCAGCTGGTTCACCGTGTTGCGCACCGCGCTCGCCATGTCGAGATGTGCGCCCGCCAGCCGGCCTTCGTCGTCGATGATCCGGTCGCCGTCGACCGTGATGATGCGGCCCTGGATCCGGAATTCCTTGACGTCCGCGCCCACGCTCGGCATGGCGTCGCTCACCAGCATGAAGCGGTCGTGCCGTTTGGCGCGCAGCGCAATCTTCAGCACTTCCGCATG
>DASQJS010000253.1:0-9238 GCA_035630995.1 Steroidobacteraceae bacterium
CTTCACCAACGGCATCTCGCAGCCGCTCGGCCAGATCGCCATCGCGAACTTCGCCAACGTGCAGGGCCTGCAGCAGCTCGGCAACACGCAGTGGGCCGAGACGTTCGCGTCGGGCCAGGCGCTGCGCGGCCAGGCCGGCAATTCCGGCTTCGGCCTGGTGCAGTCGGGTGCGCTCGAAGGCGCCAACGTCGACGTGACCGAGCAGCTGGTGAACATGATCACCGCGCAGCGCAACTTCCAGGCGAACGCGCAGATGATCAGCACCGCCGATTCGATCACCCAGACCATCATCAACATGCGCTAACGCGCATACAGGTAGCTAGTTATGGATCGCATGCTCTACGTGGCGATGACCGGCGCGAAGGAAACCCTCAACGCGCAGGCCGTCAACAACCACAACCTCGCCAACGCGAGCACCACCGGATTTCGTGCCGAGTTGTCCGCGTTCCAGAGCCGTGCGGTCGATGGTTCCGGCTACGCATCGCGCGTTTACGCCACCCAGGCGTCGACCGGCTGGAACAACCAGTCGGGCGCCTTGTTATCGACCGGCCGCGACCTCGACGTCGCAATCAACGGCGACGGCTGGATCGCAGTACAGGGCCCCGACGGCAAGGAAGCCTACACGCGCGCCGGCGACCTGCAGGTGGACGCCAACGGCCAGCTCACGACCGGCACGGGCCTCCCCGTGCTTGGCGACGGCGGGCCGATCACGGTGCCGCCATACACCTCCATCTTCTTCGCGCGCGACGGATCCATTTCGGTGGTGGCCCAGGGCCAGACGCCGGATACCACGGCGACGGTGGATCGCATCAAGCTGGTCAAGCCCGCCGATGAAGCGATCGAACGCGGCAGCGACGGCCTGTTCCGCATGAAGGACGGCACCGAAGCGGCGCCGGACGCCAGCGTGCAGCTGGGCTCGGGCACGCTCGAGTCGAGCAACGTCAACACCGCCGATGCCATGGTCACCATGATCGAACTGGCGCGGCACTTCGAAATGCAGGTCAAGGCGATCCGCCATGCGGAAGAGAACGGCGCCGCCGCCGCGCAGATCATGCGTCTCGGTTAGTCAGGAGTAATTAAATGAATCCAGCTTTATGGGCAGCCAAGACCGGACTCGATGCGCAGCAGACGCGCCTCGCGGTTACGTCCAACAACCTCGCCAACGTGAGCACCAGCGGCTTCAAGAAGAGCCGCGCGGTGTTCGAAGACCTGCTGTATCAGAACGTGCGCCAGGTCGGCGCCTCGACTTCGCAGGACACGCAGGCGCCGTCGGGTGTGCACCTCGGCACCGGCGTGCGCGTCGTCGCCACCGAAAAGATCTACACGCAGGGCAGTCTCTCGCAGACCGGCAATGCGCTCGACGTGGCCATCGAAGGCCGCGGCTTCTTCCAGATCCAGATGCCCGATGGCACCACCACCTACACGCGTGACGGCAGTTTCCAGTTGTCGGCGCAGGGCCAGATGGTGACCTCGAGCGGCTACATCCTGCAGCCGGGCATCAGCATTCCCGATGGCTCGCAGAGCATCACCATCGGCCGCGATGGCGTGGTGACGGTGCGTGTCGCCGGCCAGGGGAACCCGGTGCAGGTGGGACAACTGCAGCTCACGGATTTCGTGAACCCGGCCGGCCTGCAGCCGCTCGGCGAAAATCTCATGGCGGAGACCACGGCCAGTGGCCCCGCGCAGACCGGTACGCCAGGCCAGAACGGTCTCGGCCCGGTCTCGCAGGGTGCGGTCGAAGCCTCGAACGTCAACGTGGTCGAAGAGCTGGTCAACATGATCGAGACGCAGCGCGCCTACGAAATGAATTCGAAGGCCATCTCGACCGCCGACCAGATGCTCGAATACGTCAACAATCAGCTGTAATCATGAAAATCGTCCACGTAGTTCTGCTCTCGCTCTTTCACTGTTTCATTCTCGGCGGCTGCGCCTCGATGCAGGAGGATGGCGGCCGGGACTTCGAGCCGAGCTGGCCCGACGATGCCGACGTGCCCAAGGCGCTGCCCGGCACTATCTACGCGCAGGGCAGGGACGTAACGCTGTGGAACAACGTCACGGCGCGCAATGTCGGCGACACGCTCACCATCCGGCTCGCGGAAAGCACGGAAGCCGAGAAGAGTGCGACGACCACCGCGAGCAAGTCTTCGAAAGCGACGCTCACCGGGCCGACCATCGCTGGAGCACCGGTCACAGTCAACGGCGTTCCCGTACTCGAAGCCGGCATGGACAACAGCCAGGATTTCGCCGGCAACGGCGCGGCAACCCAGAGCAACAAGCTCGATGGGTTCATCACCGTCACGGTCTACAAGCGACTTTCCAACGGAAACCTGGTGGTGCGCGGGCAGAAGTGGGTAGCCATCAATTCCGGACGTGAATTCGTGCGCCTGCAGGGCATCGTGCGGCCGAGCGACATCGCGCCGGACAACAGTGTGCTGTCGTGGCGCGTGGCCGACGCCTACATCTCTTATGGTGGGCAGGGCACGGTGGCGAACGCCTCCAAGCCCGGCTGGCTCTTCCGCTTCTTCAACTCGCCGAAAACGCCTTTCTGAACAGGAAACACAACACCATGCGCCTATCCATGGCGGCTTTTGCCGCCGCAATTTCCCTGATCGCCGCCTCGGCCGCCCAGGCCGAACGCGTCAAGGATCTCGCGTCGGTGCAGGGTGTGCGCCAGAACCAGCTCGTGGGTTACGGCCTGGTTGTGGGTCTCGCCGGTACCGGCGACCAGACCAGCCAGGCGCCGTTCACCATCCAGAGCATCAAGAACATGCTGATCCGCTACGGGATCACCATTCCGGCGAACACCAACCCGCAGCTCAAGAACGTCGCGGCGGTTACCGTGCACGCCGACCTGCCGCCGTTCGCCAAGACCGGCCAGAACATCGACGTCACCGTGTCGTCCATCGGCAACGCGCAAAGCCTGCGCGGCGGTAGTTTGATCATGACGCCGCTGATCGGCGCCGACGGCGAGGTGTACGCCATCGCGCAGGGCAGCCTGGTGGTCGGCGGCTTCGGCGTCTCGGGCAAGGACGGCTCGAGCATCGCGGTCAACGTACCGTCGGCCGGGCGCGTGCCGAATGGCGCGACCGTCGAGCGCGAAGTTCCGAACGGTTTCACCTCCGAGCCTTTCGTGATGCTCAACCTGCACACACCGGATTTCACCACCGCGGCGCGGCTCACCGAAGGCATCAACAAATTGCTGGGCGAGGGCACCGCACACTCGGTCGACAGCGTGTCGGTCAAGGTGACGGCACCGGCCGATGCCAGCCAGCGCACCGCGTACCTGGCGACGCTCGAGGCGATTGAAATCGAGCCGGGCGATGCGCCGGCGCGGGTCATCATCAATTCACGCACTGGCACCGTGGTCATCGGCTCGCATGTGCGCGTGATGCCGGCTGCCGTGTCCCACGGTTCGCTCACCGTGACCATCACCGAGCGCGCCTCGGTGAGCCAGCCCAATGAATTCGGCCGCGGCGACACCGTCGTGGTGCCGGAGAGCTCGATCTCGATCTCGCAGCCGCCGGCGCGCATGTTCGTATTCGACGCCGGTGTCGATCTCAACGACATCGTGAAGGCTGTCAACCAGGTGGGCGCCGCGCCCGGCGACCTGGTTGCAATTCTTGAAGCACTCAAAGAGTCCGGCGCGCTGCGCGCCGAGCTCATCGTCATCTGAAGACGCGCCATGGCACTGAGCATCGATCCTAACAATGTACCGGCTGCACGGGGCGCGGACACTCCGCGTGTCGACGCCAACGATTTCAAGCAATTCGCGGCCCTGCGCCGCGGCGCCGAAGCCAACGATCCGGCGACGCTGCGTGCCGTTGCCAAACAATTCGAGAGTCTGTTCACCAAGATGATGCTCGAGAGCATGCGCAGCGCCAGCATGGGCGATCCGATGTTCGGCAGCGATCAGGGTGACATGTACCAGGACATGGCCGACGACCAGCTCGCCGTGCAGTTGAGCGAAGGGCGCGGCCTGGGCCTTGCCGACATGCTCATCCGGCAGTTGAGCGGCGGGGCGGGCGGGGGGACTAACGCCATCAAGCCGGCGACCGATACCGATGCGGCAGAAGTCGCGACGCCAGAGCAGCGTGAACAATTCATCTCCGGGCTCATGCCGCACGCCGAGGCTGCGGCGCGCGAGCTCGGCGTTGATCCCAACAACCTCATTGCGCAGGCCGCGCTCGAAACGGGTTGGGGGCGTTCGCAGCCCGGTGGCAACAGCAACAATCTCTTCGGCATCAAGGCCGGCGAGAGCTGGAATGGCCACAGCGTTCAGGCAAACACGGAAGAGTTTGCCGGAGGCGTGGCTAACCGCGTCGACGCGAGCTTTCGCGCTTACGGGTCTCCCCGAGAGAGTGTCGAAGATTATGTCCGCCTTATTCGCGACAACCCGCGCTACGCGGGGGCCGTGAACACCGGCAGTGACGTCCAGGCCTTCGCGAATGCGCTGCAACGCGGCGGTTACGCCACGGATCCGGACTATGCGCGGAAGCTCGGGGCAGTCGCCGCGGAAGTGCGGCAACGAATTGCCGTGAACCAGTTCAAGTCGGAGTCCGCGGCGCCGATAGCGGGGCAGGACCCGTTGAGGATGAACAATGGCTGATGTGTTAAGCACGGGGCTATCGAGTTTGCGTTCGTTACAGCGGGCGCTCGATACCACCTCTCACAACATCGCGAACGTTTCGACGGAGGGTTACACCCGCCAGCGTGTTGAATTCCAGACGCGCAGGCCCGAAATGTCCGGCGGTGGCTGGGTCGGCACGGGCGTCGAGACTTCGACCGTGCGTCGTGTTTACGACCAGTTTCTCGCGCAGCAGACCCGAAGCAGCGGTACCAACCTCGCGCGGCTCGACGCGTTCGCCTCCCAGGCCGCACGCATCGACAACCTGTTAGGCGATTCGGCCAACGGATTGTCGAGCTCGCTGCAGAGCTTCAGCGACGCCATAAACGAAGTTTCCACGACGCCGGCATCGATCCCGGCGCGCCAGGTGCTGATCGCCGAAGGGCGCGCGCTGGCCGAACGCCTCAGGAGTTACGACGCGCGCATGCGCGACATGTCGGCCGAGGTCAACGGCCGGCTCAGCGTCGAAGCGCAGGAAATCACCACGCTCGCGGCGGGCATCGCCAAGCTCAACGGAGACATTTCCGTTGCCGTCCAGCAAAGTGGCCAGCCGCCCAACGACCTGCTCGACCAGCGCGATGCGTTGATCAATGAACTGTCTGGCAAGGTGGGTGTGTCGGTCGTCGCCGAAGGCGATTCCATGCTCAACGTATTCATCGGCAATGGCCAGCCGCTGGTGCTCGGCAACCTGGCGTCGCAGATCACCACGACGGTGGATCCGCTCGATCCGGAACGTACATTGCTGTCCATGCGCACGGGCGCGGGCACCGTCGACCTGTCACGCGTGGTGTCCGGCGGAACGCTCGGCGGCCTGCTCGACTGGCGCAGCCAGATGCTCGAGCCGGCGCGCAACGAACTCGGCCGCATCGGCGTCGCCATCGCCGGCCAGGTCAACGCGCAGCATCGCGAGGGCATGGACCTCACGGGCGCGATGGGCGGCAACTTCTTCAACATCGGGGCGGCCACCGCGACGCCTGCCACGGCCAACACCGGCACGGCGGCGGTCACGGTCACGCGTACGAATCTCGGCGCGATCACTCCCAACGACCTGGTCCTCTCGCGCACCGCCACTGGCTACACGCTGCGCCGCCAGGATACCGGCGCGGCCGTCAGCTTCACCGGCACGGGCACCGGCGCGGATCCGATCGTCGCCGATGGCTTGTCCATCGTGGTGGGGGCGGGCATCGCGACCGGCGATCAGTACACGATTCGCCCGACGCGCGACGCACTCCCGGGCATGAGCGTGGCGATCACCGACGCGGCGCGCGTCGCCGCCGCCGCGCCGATCCGCGCCTCGGCGGCCACCACGAACTCCGGCACCGGAACCGTGAGCTCGGGCGAAGTACTCGACCCGACCAACGCGGCATTGCTGACCACGGTCAACATCGATTTCACTTCGGCGACCACCTACACCGTGAACGGTGCGGGCAGCTTCACGTACACGCCGGGTTCGGCCATCGACGTCAACGGCTGGCGCATCCAGGTCAATGGCGCGCCCGCGGTCGGCGATCGCTTCACCGTGCGCAACAACGCCGGCGCCACCGGCGACAATCGCAACGCATTCGCACTGGCCGACGCGCTGCGCGCCAACGTGCTCGACGGCGGCACGAAATCCGCCTTCTCGGGTGTCGAGAAACTGATCGCCGACGTGGCGCTCTCCACGCGCACGGCGCAGGTCAATCGCGATGCCGAGGCCGTGATCCACGACAGCGATGTCGCTGCCCTGGACTCCGTGTCGGGCGTCAATCTCGATGAGGAGGCGGCCAATATGCTGCGCTACCAGCAGGCATATGCCGCCGCCGCGCAGATCATTTCCGTAGCCAACGAAATGTTCGACACGCTGTTGAACGCGGTCCGGAGATAACTCACATGCGCCTGTCCACCGCCGGCATGCATCGCACCAGCATCAACGCCATCCTCGAGCAGCAGGCCCGGATGGCAAAGACGCAGGAGCAGGTCACCACGGGCAAGCGATTCCAGTCCGCGTCCGAGGATCCGATCGCTTCGGCGCGCGCCGCCGTGCTCGACCGTTCGGTGGCCGAGAACGAACAGTTCTCGCGCAACTCGAACATCGTCGAAGCGCGCCTGAATTTCGAAGAGCAGTCGCTGGCCGACGCCACCGCGGTGCTGCAATACGTGCGCGAGCGTGCGCTGCAGGGCGCCAATTCGACGCTCGGCGCCGACGAACGCCGCATGCTGGCCAACGACGTGCGCCAGCAGCTCCAGGCGCTGGTCGAGATCGCGAATCGCGACGACGGCAACGGCGAGTACCTGTTCGCCGGCACGTCGACCGGTGCCGCGCCATTCGCGCAGGGCACCACCGGCGTGAACTATCTGGGCGACATGACTAATCGCGTGGTTCGCGTGAGCAACAGCCAGTCGATTGCCGACGGCCACAGCGGCGCCGATGTGTTCATGAATCTTGCAGAACGCAACGGGGTGTTCCGCACGGATGTGACGGCCACGAATACCGGCAGCGGCACCATCGATGTCGGTCGCGTCGTGAATTCCACGCAGTGGGTTCCGAACAACTATTCCTTGCAGTTCACGACCGCCACCGACTGGCAGGTCGTCGACGATACGCTGCCTACGCCGAATGTCATTGCGTCCGGCGCCGGCTTTGTCAGCGGACAGAGCATTTCATTTCTCGGTGCGAACGTGACCATCACGGGCACGCCGGCCGCGGGCGACAGCTTTTCCATTGCGCCCGCGCAGAAGACCGACATGTTCGCGATGCTCGAAGAGCTCGCCGTGACGCTCGGTTCCGCGACCACGACACCGATCGACAAGGCCACGTTCCAGGCGCAGATCGGCGCGAGCATCGCGAATCTCGATCAGAGTCTCTCGCGCGCATCGCTGGTCCGCGCCGAAGTTGGTTCGCGCCTGAGCGCCATCGACCTGGCCGCGGACACACGTGGCGCGGAGTCCGTCGACCTGCAGTCGTTGCTGGCGGATCTTCGCGATGTCGACTACGCGGAGGCGGTCAGCCGTCTCAATCAGGAATACACCGGTCTTCAGGCCGCGCAGGCGGCCTATACGAAGATCGCGCAACTGTCCTTATTCGACTACCTGTAACTAACACCGTGATATGCCTCACAAATATGTGCGGGCCCGCTACTAACGCTTAAGTTCGCCCAGACCCAACCGATACAGGCCCTGAGCAAACTATTGCCGGTGTTGTTACCGGCCCACAAATTCAGGAGTCGTTTCAATGCCTCAAGTCATCAACACAAACGTGGCGTCGCTGACTGCTCAGCGCAACCTCACGACATCACAGGGCCAGTTGGCGACGGCCTTGCAGCGTCTCTCTTCCGGTCTGCGCATCAACAGCGCGAAAGACGACGCCGCCGGTCTCGCGATCTCGGAGCGTTTCACGACGCAGATCCGTGGTCTGAACCAGGCTGTCCGCAACGCGAATGACGGTATCTCCCTTGCCCAGACCGCGGAAGGCGCGCTCGGCGAAACCGGCAACGCCCTGCAGCGTATCCGCGAACTGGCGATTCAGTCCGCCAACAGCACGAACTCGGCCTCTGACCGCGCGGCGCTCAACGCCGAATCCGCTCAGCTGCTCGCCGAAATTCAGCGCAACGGTCTGGCCACGCAGTTCAACGGCCAGAACATTCTCGACGGTTCGTTCTCGTCGGCGCAGTTCCAGGTCGGTGCCAACGCGAACCAGACGATCTCGTTTGGTATCACCGGTGCCACCACGAACCTGTTAGGTGCTTACCAGGCCACGAGCCAGGCCGTGTCGAGCGCCGCGTTCGACGGCAACAGCTTCACGGTCAACGGTGTGGAAGTGGGTGTCTCGGCCCAGACCAGCGCCGCCGGTGTCACTGCCGACAGCGCCACGGCGAAAGCCACGGCCATCAACTCGAAGACCAACCTGACTGGCGTCAGCGCGACGGCCACGACTTCAGTGCAGGGCGCAGTTGGCCCGGTTGCACGCAGCGGCCTCGCGAACGGCGAACTCGTGATCAACGGGATCGCGGTCGGCTCAGTCGCCGGCAACGCCAGCGCCGTGACCCAGGGTCGCAGCGCCGCCACGGCCATCAACGCCGTGTCGAACCAGACGGGCGTCAGCGCCTCGGCCGATGCCAGCACGGGTCGCCTGACCCTGACGGCGGCTGACGGTCGCAACATCGAGCTGACCTCGGGTTCGGGCGATGCCGATGGCGCCACTGCCATCTACAACGCCACGGGCCTCAATGTGACCGACACCGTTGTGCCGACTGGCCACGACACGTTCACGATGACGATCGCCGGTGCATTCGATGCGGACGGCGGCACGGCGATTTCGCTGGCGCATGGTGACACCCTCGAACTCGACGGTGTGACGTACGAATTCGTTGCCGCGGCTGCCAATGTCACTTCAGGCAATGTCGCAGTTGTCGTGGCGGACGCCGCCACGGCGGCGGCGACCGGCACCGCGCTGCGCACGGCGATCCAGGGTCAGTACACGCTCGGCAACACCTCGCTGGTGGCCACGGGCACCAACGCGATCCTGCTGGTCAACGACAAGCTCGGTGCGAACGGTACGGTTGCTGAATACCTCGACGAGTCGGGCATCACCCACGGCGGTGACGCTACGGCCGTTACGGTCAGCGCGCTCTCGGG
>DASQJS010000254.1:0-6654 GCA_035630995.1 Steroidobacteraceae bacterium
GCGCAACTGGGACATGGACTCCGAAATCATCAAGGCGATCGGCGCCTGCGAGAACATAGACCGCGAGCACGCCGGCGCCATCGATCTCACCGACGTGCTGACAGTCAGTGCCGCGCTGATCGCGCTCGGTCCGGCGCCGCAGTCGGAGCAGGCGCCTTTTCCCGGCATGCCCGCCGCGCGCCGGCTGGGACTGGATGCCGAGGCTTGCGCGGCGGCGCTGGCTGAGTCCCGCGACGAGATCGACGCATTGCGACAGGCGCTCAACGTATGAGCCAGGCGGAAACCACCAGCACGATCGAGTCGCGCGCGATCCCGAACACCGTGGTGTTCGGCTTCGTCAAGGCGCTGGCCCTGGAGTTGTCACAGGGCAGGGTCGACCTGCCGTCCGTGCCGGACATCGTTCTCAAGATGCAGCGCGCGCTGGCCGACGAAAATGTCAGCAACGAGACCGTGGTGAAGGTGCTGGGTTCCGAGCCGGTGCTCGCGAGCAAGCTGCTCAACATGGCGAACTCCGCCGCACTCAATACCTCGGGCCGCAAGATCGCCGATCTGCGCATGGCCGTCGCCCGCGTGGGATTCAACATCGTGCGCTCGGCGGCACTGAGCTTTGCGATGGAGCAGCTCAAGAGCGCACCGCAGTTCAAGCATCTCGAGCCGATGCTCGACGCGCTGTGGAAACACAGCGTGCACGTTGCGGCGCTGTCACACGTGGTCGCGAGGCGCTTCACCTCGCTCAATGGCGATACCGCCTTGCTCGCGGGCCTGATGCACAATGTCGGCCGCATCTACATCCTGACGCGCGCCAGCGGCCACCCGTCGCTGTTCGCCGATCAGCTCACTTATCAGTCCATCGTGCGCGACTGGCACACCAACGTGGCCAAGGCGCTGCTGGAGAACTGGCAGGTGGCCGATGAAATCGTCGACGCGGTGAGCAATCACGAGGACATGAACCGCGAGGTTCGCGGCCCGGTGACGCTCACGGACGTGGTCGCGCTTGCGTCCCAGCTTCAGCAGCACACCATGCAGGGTGCGCTGATCGATCCCACGGAACCTCTGGTGTGGGCGCTCAAACGCCTGCAGGTCAAATACGCGGATTGCCAGAGCGTCATCGACGAATCCGCTTCGGACATCGAAGCCCTCAAAACTGTGTTAGGCGGGTAAAAGGACATGGCCCAGATCGCACTCGGAACCACCACCATCGAGAATATCGTCGCGCACGATGCCGCGGCGCTCGAGAAGGACCTCGCGAATACTCGAGCGGACGCTTCGGTGTCACTGCCCGGCGTACCGCAGATTGTCACGCGGCTGCAGCAGCTGCTGAGCGATCCGGACGTCAGCATCCCGCAGATCGTGCCGGTCATCAATTACGAGCCCATCCTCGTCGGCCGCGTGCTGCAGATGGGCAATTCCGCGGCGCTCAATCCGACCCGTCGCATGGTCACCGACCTGAAGACGGCAGTGACCCGCGTGGGCTTCACGCTGTTGCGCAGCGCCTCGCTGGCGTATGCGTTGCGGCAGGTGTCGCAGGCGCACTCGGTCAAGGACATCCGCCCGCACCTCGAAGCGTTGTGGGAGCGCAGTTGCTGGACGGCGGCCGTGTCCTACGTGATCGCGCGCAAGTTCACGAAAGTGAACCGCGATCTCGCATTCCTCGGCGGACTCATGCACGGCGTGGGCAAGCTGTTCATCCTCACGCGCGCCGCGCATTACCCGTTCGTGTTGCGCGACCGGACCAAGTACGGCGCCATCCTGCGCAAGTGGCATGCGTCGTTTGCCAAGGGAATCCTCACCGGCTGGAAGGTGAACGACGATGTCATCGAAGCCGTTGGCCAGTACGAGAACCTGAATCGTGAGGTCATCGGCGATGATCCGGATCTCACCGACATCCTGGCCACCAGCTATCTCGTCGTGGGCCACACCGGGCGCATGCAGGATCTGTCCATGACCGTGGAGAAGATCGCATCGTTCTCGCGGCTGCGCCTCGACCTCATGGCCGTCGAAGAGACGCTCGAGCAGGCCAAAGAAGAGATCGAGGACCTGAGGCTGGCTATCAAGTAGGTGCCGGGTGGGGAAAGTGGGGAGAACGGGTTGAGCGGATTTGGCCCTTCTCCCCACTTTCCCCACCCGGCACCTACCGCTCATACTGCGGGGCACTCATATAAGAAGAGTGCGCCATGCAGCCAGAAAACGTCCGGACAGCGGCCGATGCCCGCAAGATCGTCGAGGAGCGCAAGCTCGATCACGTCAAGGTCGGGGTCTTCGACAACGACGGCATCATGCGCGGCAAGTACATGGGCCGCGACAAGTTCTTCTCGGCGCTCGACAAGGGTTTCGGCTTCTGCGACGTGGTGCTGGGCTGGGACTCGAACGACCAGCTCTATGACAACGTGAAGTACACGGGCTGGCACACCGCCTACCCGGACGCACCCGTCCGCGTGCTGCCCGACACCTGCCGCAATGTCCCTTTTGAAGGCGACATGGTCATGTTCCTCGGCGAGTTCTCCGAGAAGGCCGAAGCGGTGTGTCCGCGCGCAACGCTGCGGCGCGTCCTCAGGAAGGCCGACGACCTTGGCTACCTGGTGAACGCCGCCACCGAATTCGAATTCTTCATGTTCAGGGAAACTCCCGAGTCGATCCGCGCCAAGGGCTTCCGCGATCTGACAACCATGACGCCGGGCTTTTTCGGCTACTCCGTACTGCGCTCGAGCGTGCACTCGGAGTTCTATCACCAACTCATGAACATGTGCACCGGGTTGCGCATTCCACTCGAAGGCCTGCACACCGAGACCGGCCCAGGCGTGCTCGAAGCGGCCATTCAATATTGTGAGGCGCTCGAAGCCGCCGACCGCGGCTCGCTGTTCAAGACCTTTACGAAAATTCTCGCGCAGCGAAACGGCATGATGGCAACGTTCATGGCCAAGTGGTCGAAGGACTGGCCGGGGCAGAGCGGGCACATCCACACCTCGCTCGTGCGCAAGGCCGATGGCAAAGCCGCGTTCCACGACACGACGAAGCCGCACAACATGTCCGACGAGATGCGCTGGTACGTGGGCGGTCAGCAGAAGCTCATGCCCGAGTTGTTAGCCATGGTCGCCTGCACGGTGAACAGCTACTCGCGCCTGATTCCCGGGTTCTGGGCGCCGACCTCGGCCACGTGGGGTGTGGAAAATCGCACCACCGCGTTGCGTGTGATTCCAGGCGGTGCGTCGAGCCAGCGCGTGGAATATCGCATTGCCGCGGCCGACATCAATCCGTACCTGGCGCTGGCCGTGGCCATCGGCTCCGGGCTCCACGGCATCGAGAACCGGATCGAGCCCGATCCGATGGTCGAAGGCAACGCCTACGACAAGAAATTTCCGAAGACGCGATCGCTGCCACGCACGCTCACCGAAGCGTCCGAGTGGCTCGAGAAGTCCAGGGCCGGCCGCGCGTTGTTCGGAGATGCGTTCGTGGAGCACTACGCGGCGAGCCGCGAGTGGGAAGACCGCGAGTTCCGTCGCGCGATCACCGACTGGGAGCTGGCGCGTTACTTCGAGATCATCTAGCGAACAGCTGGTAAAAGAAAATCATGAATCACAGCGGCATTCAGAAAACCATCAGCCCGGTCGACGGCCGGGTCTACGTCGAGCGTCCGCTCGCGACCTCGGCGGAGATCAACGAGACGCTGCGCACCGCGCGCCATGCGTTTACCGAGTGGCGCAACACGTCTATTGCCGATCGCGCCGCCATCCTCACGCGTTTCTGCAGCGAGTTCGAAAAGCGCGGCTCGCAGATCGCCGAAGAGCTCACCTGGCAGATGGGCCGGCCCGCGCGGTATGCGCCCAACGAAGTGCGCGGCACGCTCGAGCGCGCGCGGCACATGATCGCCATCGCGCCGCAGGCGCTGGGCGACGTGAATACCGAACCGAAGGACAACTTCAGGCGCTTCGTGCGGCGCGAGCCGCTGGGCGTGGTGTTCACCGTCGCCGCCTGGAATTATCCGTTCCTCATTGCGGTGAACAGCGTGATTCCGGCGCTCATGGCCGGGAACGTGGTGGTGCTGAAACATTCCGCACAGACGCCGCTCGCCGCCGAGCGATTCGCCGAATGCCTCCAGGCCGCGGGGTTGCCGAAGGGCGCGTTCCAGGTCCTGCATGCCTCGCATGAGGACACGGACCACGTCATCCGCGACCCTCGCGTGGACTTCGTCGCGTTCACGGGTTCGGTTGCCGGCGGCCGCGCCGTGCAACGCGCCGCGGCGCAGCGCTTCATCGGCGTGGGCCTGGAGTTGGGCGGCTGTGACCCGGTATATGTGCGGCACGACGCCAACCTGGACCACGCCATCGAAAACATCGTTGACGGCGCGTATTTCAACTCCGGGCAATCCTGCTGCGGCCTGCAGCGGATCTACGTGCATCACTCGCTCTATCACAAGTTCACGGAAGGCTTTGTCGAGCTCACGCGCAAGTATTCATTGGGCGACCCCACCGACGCGGCCACCACGCTCGGGCCCCTGGTGCGCACCGCCGCGGCAGATGGTGTGCGCGCGCAGATCCAGGCGTCCATTGCCGCCGGGGCGACTGGCGCCATTCCCGAAGGTTCGTTTGCCAGGAGCGTGGCCGGCACGCCATACCTGGCGCCGCAGGTGCTGCTCGACGTGGACCACCACATGCCGGTCATGCGCGAGGAGATTTTCGGGCCCGTGGCCGGCATCATGAAGGTGAGCTCGGATGACGAGGCCGTGGACCTCATGAACGACAGTGATTTCGGACTCACGGCCGCCATCTGGACCGAAGATGCCGATGCGGCGCTCGCCATGGGCCAGCGCGTGAACACCGGAACCTGGTTCATGAACCGCTGCGACTACCTCGATCCCGCGCTGGCGTGGGTGGGCGTGAAGGATTCGGGGCGCGGCTGTACGCTTTCGGTGGTCGGCTACGAACATCTCACACGCCCGAAATCATTCCATATGAGAATCAAGACATCATGACGATTCCGATGAAGGGCAACTGGAATTATCCGACGCGAATCTGGTCGGGGCCGGGACGCATCGCCGAATTACCCGCCGCGTGCGCCGATCTCGGCATCGTGAGGCCGCTGGTCGTCACCGACAATGGTCTGCGCGATTCGCAGATGATCAGGCGCGCGGTGGCTTCGCTGCCCGGCGCGGGGTTGTTTGCCGACGTGCGCGGAAATCCGGTGGCCGCCAACGTCGAAGCGGGGCTCAAGGCCTATCACGCCGGCGCGCACGATGGCGTGGTGGCATTCGGCGGAGGCTCGGGGCTCGATGCCGGAAAGGTCATCGCATTCATGTCGGGGCAGACGCGTCCGCTCTGGGACTTCGAAGACGTCGGCGACTGGTGGACACGCGCAGATCCGAAAGGTATTGCGCCTGTGGTTGCGGTACCCACCACGGCCGGCACGGGCAGTGAAGTGGGCCGCGCCGGCGTCATCCTCAATGAAGAGACGCACCAGAAGAAGATCATTTTTCATCCGAAGATGATGCCGGGAATCGTCATTGCGGATCCCGAGCTCACCGTGGGCCTGCCGCCGAAGATCACCGCGGCCACGGGTTTCGACGCGTGGGTGCATTGCTTCGAAGCGTTCTGCGCGCCGGGGTTCCACCCGCTGGCCGACGGCGTGGCGCTCGAGGGCATGCGTCTCATCAAGACCTATCTACCACGCGCCTGCAAGAATGGCGGCGACATGGAAGCGCGCTCGCGCATGCTGGCCGCGGCCAGCATGGGCGCCACGGCGTTCCAGAAGGGGCTCGGTGCCGTCCATGCCATCGCGCATCCGGTCGGGTCCTTTTTCGACACGCATCACGGGCTCACCAACGCCGTGATCACGCCGTATGTCATCGTGCACAACCGCGATGCAATCGCCGAGCGCATGAAGGTGGTGGCGCGCGTGCTCGACCTGCAGAAGCCCGGCGTCGACGGTGTGCTGGCGTGGGTGCTCGACTTTCGCAAGGAGCTCAACATTCCGCATTCGCTGGCAGAGATCGGCGTGACGCTGCGCAACCCGGAAGAGATCGGGCGCGAAGCGGCGCTCGATCCATCGGCGGGCGGCAATCCCATTCCGGTCGACGCCGCGACGCTCGAGCGCATCTTCCGCTCGGCGGTGAAGGGCGACCTCTCTCTCAAGAGCTGACCATGCGACTCATGGCGGTGGTGTCGTTCGTGCTGCTCTGCTCGTGCGCTACTGCCGAGACGCAAACCATCAGACTGGCGTGGCCTTCGGCCGGTTATGCAGGCTTTTCCGAATCCATAGACGCTCTCGTAGGTCCAGGGCTCGTCGACTGCGGGTTTTTCAATCTCATCGCGGGCAAGCCGGCATCCGCTGTTCGAAGACAGGCGCGGGCATGCGTGGACGGGGCGATTGCGGCCGGACAGACTTTCAAATACGGAACGGAACGCTTGCCGATAGACTCCTACGCGACCGAAGTCATCGCGCGGACCAAAGATGGCAGGCTCTGGAAGATCGTCTTCGACGTCATGATCGATGGCGAGGCTGCGCAGCAGTGGAATCAGATCTGCCAGTCCGTGGCTGTCGATCCGCGAACCTTGATCATCGACGCGACCGGATGTATCGAGAACACTACGGGCCGGCTGGTGAGCCAGTGACCCGAATCCTCGTCATCGACGGCAACGAGAAGGCGACGCGTGACAAACA
>DASQJS010000255.1:0-3332 GCA_035630995.1 Steroidobacteraceae bacterium
CTTCGACTACTTCGAAGGCCAGGGCAAGTACAACCGCGTGATACAGGCGAGACGCCAGCCTGGCTCGGGATTCAAACCGTTCATGTATGCGGCGGCGATGGCGGGCGAGTTCACGCCCGCGTCGATGATTCTCGATGCACCAATCATCATGGACGATCCCAATCTCGAAGAAGTATGGCGGCCGGAAAATTCCGGCGGCGGATTTCGCGGACCCATGCGCCTGCGTGAAGCGCTGGTGCAGTCGCGCAACCTGGTGTCCATTCGGCTGCTCCAGGGAATTGGCATTCGTCCGGTCATCGACTACGTGCAGAACTTCGGATTCAGGAAGGACCAGTTGCCTGGCAACCTGACGCTGGCGTTGGGCAGCATGGGTGCGACGCCGCTGGAGGTTGCCACCGGATTCACGGTGTTTGCCAACGGTGGCTTCAAGGTCGAGCCCTACTACATCGACCGCATCGAAGGTCCCGGTGGGCAGATCGTCTACGCCGCCGAGCCGCGCACGGTGTGCGCGGAATGCGTACAGCCGGTTCAGACCATCTCTGTGGCGGAGCGTGCGAAGAATGCCGAAGTCAGCGCAACCATCGTGCCGCCGACCCCGCTCGCTCCGGCAGCTCGCCGCACGCAGCCCGCGGAGCGCGTAATTTCACCGCAAGTGTCCTTCCTGATGAACGACATCATGAAGGACGTGATCACGCGCGGCACCGGCCGGCGGGCGCTTGCGCTCGGTCGCGCCGATTTGCGTGGCAAGACGGGCACCACCAACCTTGCCGTCGATACCTGGTTCAATGGCTTCAATGACAGCCTGGTCGCCAGCGTCTGGGTGGGCTACGACGACAACCGGCCGCTGGGCGACCTCGAAGAAGGCGCGCGCACGGCGGTACCTATCTGGGTGGACTACATGCGTGAAGCGCTGCGCGGCGTACCCGAGAAGCCACGCACGATCCCCGAAGGAATCGTCGAGATGAAGATCAATGCACGCACCGGCGGCACGCGGGATGCGGACGTCGACCCGGTGTTCGAATATTTTCGCGTTGACAAACTACCCTCGGAAGAAGGTTATGTCGGTGATCCCGGCACAGGCCCGTTGGACATCGATCCCACTTCCCCGGATTCATCGCCGAGCAACCCCGACCCGATCTTCTGACCATGAAGAAATTGCCTCCCCGTGCCGAGAACCTGCGGCGCGCGATCGCGCAGGAAGCCGCGCGCATCATGTCGGAGCACGGTATCCGTGATTTCCTCACGGCCAAACGCAAGGCCGCCGAGCGCTTCGGCGTTACCGACGGCTCAGTGCTGCCAAAGAATCGCGAGATCGAGGATGCGCTGGCCGAGTATCACCGGCTGTTCGGCGGCACGAAGCACGGTGAGGTTCTGGCGGGGCAGCGTAATGCCGCCCTGTCGGCCATGCAGATGCTCGTGGATTTCGAGCCGCGGCTCGTCGGCTCCGTGCTCGCCGGCACGGCCACCGAACACAACGACATTCAGTTGCATCTGTTCGCCGAACGCCCCGAATCCATCACGTTCAAGCTCATGGATCTCGGCATCGATCACGAGGTGGTCGAGCGGCGGGTGCGATACAGCGCGGATCGGGTAGTCGCCTACCCCGGCGTGCATTTCGAATTCGACGACCACGTGGTGGATGCCACCGTGTTTCCGATCGATGGCATCCGGCAGGCGCCGGTCAGCCCGGTGGATGGCAAACCGATGCGCCGCATCGACGCCGACGAGCTGGAAGTATTGTTGGACGCCGAGGACGCGCCAACCGCGTCGTAACCGCGGCCCGCGTTGAGTGTTATGCGCGCAGCGCCTCTAGCGCGTGCCGATATCCTGATAGTCGCGCTTCGTCGGCCCGGTATAGAGCTGGCGCGGACGCCCGATGCGCATGGCCGGATCGGAGATCATTTCCTGCCAGTGCGCCACCCAGCCGACGGTACGCGCGATCGCGAACATCACCGTGAACATCGAGCGCGGAATTCCCAGCGCTGAGTAGATGATGCCGGAATAGAAGTCGACGTTCGGGTACAGCTTGCGCGCGACGAAGTATTCGTCCTTCAGCGCGGCCTCTTCCAGGTGCTGGGCGAGCTCCAGCAGCGGGTTGTCCTGCTTGCCTAACTTCTTCAGCACCTTGTGGCACATGTCGCGAATGATCTTGGCGCGCGGATCGAAATTCTTGTAGACGCGATGACCGAAACCCATGAGGCGGAAGTGGCTGCTCTTGTCCTTGGCCATCGCGAGGTATTTCGGAATCTGGTCGGCGGTGCCGATTTCCTCGAGCATCTCGAGCACAGCCTCATTGGCGCCGCCATGGGCCGGGCCCCAGAGCGCGGATACTCCCGCCGAGATCGCGGCGTACGGATTCGCGCCGGTCGAGCCTGCGAGGCGCACGGTCGAGGTGCTCGCATTCTGCTCGTGATCGGCATGAAGAATGAACAGGAGGTCCAGCGCCTCAGCCGCAACCGGATCGACCTTGTATGGTTCGCAGGGCACCGCGAAGAACATGTGCAGCATGTTCGCGCAGTAGGAAAGGTCGTTGCGCGGATAGACGAACGGCTGTCCGAGCGAATGCTTGTAGGCCGCGGCTGCGATGGTGGGCAGCTTGGCGACGATGCGGTGCGCGAAGATTTCGCGGTGCCGCGGGTTATGGATGTCCATCGAGTCGTGATAGAACGCGGACATCGACGCTACCACCGCCGACACCATGGCCATCGGGTGCGCGTTGTGGTGGAAACCACCAAAGAACCGCAGCAACGACTCGTTGATCATCGTGTGGTTGCGGATGCTGTGCTCGAATTGCTCGAGCTGAGTCTTGCCGGGCAGTTCGCCGTTCAGCAGTAGATAGCAGACCTCGATGAACGAGCTCTTCGCGGCGAGCTGCTCGATGGGGTAACCGCGATGCGTCAGCACGCCGGCTTCGCCGTCGATGTAGGTGATCTTGCTCTCGACCGCGGCGGTTGCACCATAACCGGGATCGTAGGTAAAGGCGCCGAATTCCTTGACCATTGGCGCGATGTCGACGACCGACGGACCGACCGTGCCGGAGCGAACGGGAAGCACGGCCTTCTTGCCGGTAGCGGTATCTATGAGTTCGAGTGTTTTGTCAGCCATGATTCGCAAGCTCTAACGACGCGACGAGCCTTACACGGTCCGCGAAGGGAATCAAGGCAACGAGCGCGCGCGAGCGCGCGTACTTTGAATCGTTACTCGACGATCTTGAAAAGCTGGCCGGCTTTCGGCCGCTTGTTCGGATACATCGCGTTGATGAGTTCGAGAGTTTCCTTCTTGAATTTTTCTTCGGGCATGTCTGCCGCGTAGTCGGAAAGTTTGGTCCCGTC
>DASQJS010000256.1:0-2674 GCA_035630995.1 Steroidobacteraceae bacterium
TTCTATCGCATCCTCGCGAACGGCATTCGCGACATGCAGCGCCGCCGGACGGTACGCGGCCGGATCATGGCTTGGCTCCCGGTGCGCGATGCGGACGACGACGAGGAGTTCGATCCGATTGCGCAGGCACCCAGCCAAGACGCCGGGCCCGCGAAGCGGCTCGAACTCGACGAGGCCATTGGCGTACTGGAGTTGGCCGTGGCCGAATTGCCGCCGCGCCAGCAGCAGGCGTTCCTGCTGCGTAATTTCGAAGGACTCGACGTGAACGAAACGGCGAGCGCCATGGGCTGCTCCGAAGGCAGCGTGAAGACGCATTACTTTCGCGCGCTGGAGAGCCTGCGCGCGAAGCTGGGCGAAGTGTTCTAGGGGCAAGGTATGACGGATCCGACGGATTTCGAAAAACGTACGCAGGAAGTTCTCGACGAAAGCGCAGGGCGCCTCGATGGACACACGCGTTCGCGGCTGACCCAGGCGCGCCACGCTGCATTGGCGCAGCTCGAACAGCCGGCGCGTTACTGGTGGCGTTCCTATGTGCCGGCCGGCGCGGCGGCCGCGGTCACCGTGCTCGCCGTGGTCATGTGGTCGAACCCTGCGGACCGGCCGTCGGCCAGCCCCGTCGAAGACATGGAGCTGCTCGCCGATTCGGACGCGCCGGATTTCGTGGATGACGGTGACGATCTCGAGTTCTACGAATGGGCTGCAGGCGAGGTGGAGACGTGAGCGATCCGAAGCCGGCCGAACCCGATGACGACCTGCTCGAGTTCCTCGGTGGCATAGACGAGGCCAACGACGAATTTCAGGATGAAGACTTTTCCGATTTTCTCGCGAAAACCGACATCGACAAGCTCGCGGCGCAGAAGGCCAGGGCACCCCGGAAGGACGTCAAACAGGACGATAAGAGTGAGTAACGTTCGCCACACCCGACGAGCCGCGCTGGCCGCGATGTTCGCGGTCGGCATGCACCTGGCCACGGCTGGCAGGGCGCGCGCCGAACTGCCTCCCGTGGAGAATGCCGACGCGCCAGCGACGGCGTGGTCGTCGTTGTCGCCAGACGAGCAGAAGGCGCTCAGCCGCTACAGCGAGAAGTGGAGTTCGATGCCCGCCGAACAGCAGCAGCGGCTGTTGCGCGGTACGCGGCGCTGGCTGGCGATGACGCCCGACCAGCGCGAGAAGGCGCAGAAGAGATACGCGCGCTGGAAAGAGCTGTCGCCCGAGCAAAAGGAATTGGCCCGCAAGCGCTGGCACAAATACCGCGAGCTTCCCCCCGACCAGCAGGCGCGGGTGCGCGAAAACTATCACCGGTTCAAGAAACTCACGCCCGAACAGCGCCAGCGGCTACGCGAGCGCTGGCAGAACGCCACGCCGGAAGAGCGTCAACGCATGCTGGAACGTCGCCGGCAGCGGCAGCAACAGCGGCCGCCGCCGCCTCCCCGCTAACTACTGGGCTGTCGAAGGCGCGGGCTTCGGCGGAATTTTCTTCGTCTTGCTGCCGGGGCTGGCCCAGTTGATCACGTAGTAGGTGGCGGGCGTGTCGCCGATGTTCTGCACCGCGTGCGGCTGCATCGACGCGTAGAACAGCACCCCACCGGCCGGAACCACGACCTCCTTGCCGTTGACGTGCGCCTGCAGGGTGCCTTCCTTGACGATGACCATCTCTTCGTTGGGATGCGTGTGCGGCGGGTGCGAGGCCTGATGCGGGTTCAACGTCGTGATGTGCATCTCGAGCTCGTCGAGCGTGCGCGTGGGCTGGCGCACCACGGCTCTCAGTTCACCGACGTCGGTCTTCTTCGCTGGTAGGTCGGTCCAGAGCCACGCGGTGGAGTCCAGCACCTTGCCCGGCTCCTCGGCCATCGATACGCAGGCCAGGGTGACGCTGGCGGCGATGACAGCCGTGGCGAGGTCTCGTTTGGTGATCATGGGCAAACCTCCGCGATGGGGGCGGCAGACTACCAAGCGCCTTTCTATGGCTACAATACGCGCGGCCTCATACCTTCGGAGTAGACAAGTGGGTTCCAAGCTCGAACAGATCACCGAGAAAGCGTTGTTCGCGTCGCGCTGGATACTTGCGCCGATCTTCCTCGGGTTGTCGCTCGCACTGCTGGCGCTTGGCATCAAGTTCTTCCAGGAGGCCTTTCACCTCGTCTATGACGTGCTGACGACGAACAAAGACGAGTCGCAGCTCGTGCTCGTCGCGTTGGCGCTGATCGACATCTCGCTGGTTGGCAGCCTCATCGTCATGGTGATGTTTTCGGGCTACGAGAATTTTGTGTCCACCATCGATGCGAAGGGCACTGACACGCTCGGCTGGCTGGGGAAGATGGATTCCGGCACCTTGAAGCTCAAGGTCGCCGCCAGCATCGTGGCCATTTCATCGATCCACCTACTGCGCGTCTTCATGAAGGCAGAGACCACCGACAACGACAAGATCATGTGGTACGTGATCCTGCACATGACGTTCGTGTTCTCCGCAGTGTTGCTCGGCGTGCTCGACAAGATGTCGTTCGCCAAGCACCGCGACCATTAGGTGCCGGGCGAGGAAAGTGGGGAGTGCGTGGGGTGAGCCATCGGGGAGTCGCACAGATCGCGCGCACTCCCCACTTTCCTCACCCGGCACCTACCATCAACCCGCGGCCTTGATGCCGTTGACGAGCTCGCCCACGGCCTTCTGTCCGTC
>DASQJS010000257.1:0-15872 GCA_035630995.1 Steroidobacteraceae bacterium
CACCTGCTCAGCAACATCCTCATGCGTCAGCAACGCTTCGACGAAGCGATCGCGCTGTTGAACGCGTGGCGCGGCCGCAAGGATCAGTCCGACTGGCTCGCGTACGCGCAGTACAACCTGGGCGTCGCGCTCGTGCGCAAGGGACTCGTCACCGAGGCTGATCCGTTCCTGACGGCGGTCGGCACGATCGAATCCGGACGGCGCGAGCTGCGCAGTCTCCGCGACCGCTCGAACCTCGCGCTGGGCTACGCCTACCTGCAGAACAACCAGCCGGCGCTGGCCAAGCCCGTGCTCGAACGCGTGCGCCTCGACGGCCCGTTCTCGAACAAAGCCTTGTTAGGCGTGGGCTGGGCCGACGCGGCCGAAGGCCAGTTCCAGCAAGCGCTCACGCCGTGGATGGAACTGCGCGACCGCAACCTGCTCGACTCCGCCGTGCAGGAAGCCTACCTCGCCATTCCCTACGCGTTCGCCAAGCTCAACGCCAACGCGCAGGCCGCCGAAAACTACGAGCTGGCCATCCGATCCTTCGACACCGAGACCGTGAATCTCGATGCGTCCATTGCCGAGATCGACGACGGCACGATGCTCGACAAACTCCTGCAGCGCGACGCCAACAATCGCGTCGGCTGGTTCTGGCAACTCAAGGAAGTGCCGGATGCGGCGCAGTCGCGTTACCTCTACCACCTGCTGGCTGGACACGATTTCCAGGAAGGCCTGAAGAACTACCGCGATCTCGCATTCATGGGCGGCACGCTCTCCCGGTGGCAGGACAGCATCGTTGCTTTTGACGACATGCTGGCCACACGCGAGCGCGCGTACGCTGAACGCGTACCGCAGGCGGATGCGGTGTTGAATTCGGGCCGTCTCGACCAATACGGCGCGGAACGTGCCACGACGGGTGGTCAGCTCGATCAGATCGAAGCGGCGCAGGACGTCGCGGCGCTCGGCACGGCCGAAGAGCGCGCCCAGTGGGCGCGCATCGTTCGCCTCGAAGCCGCGCTGCTCGCCGCGCCGAATGACGAAGAAACGAATGTGATCCGCGAGAAGACCCGGCTCGCCAAGGGCGTGTTGTACTGGCGACTCGCCGAATCCTTCAAGGCGCGAGTGTGGAACGAACGCCGCACGCTGAAGGACCTCGATCAGGCTTTGCGTGAAGCGCAGAACCGATGGGTTCGCGTGCAGAAGGCGCGCGGCTCCATGCCCGACTACACCGGGCAGTTCGCCGAGCGCGTCGAAGCTTTGCGCCTGCGGCTGGAAGCCGCGCAGCAGCGTCTCGCCGGCGTCGCCGAGCAGCAGAACGGCCTGCTCGAATCGCTCGCGCGCACCGAGCTCGAGCAGCAGAAAGAGCGCATCGGCACCTACCAGATCCAGGCGCGTTTCGCGCTGGCGTCCATCTACGATCGCGCCGCCATCGGCGGCGGTTCGGTGGCCACGCCGAGCGAGGGCGCAACGGAATCCCAGGGCGATCTCGAAGTGGTGCCACCCCCAGGTCCTTCGGACGGGTCGCCGCCGGGCGAGACGCCACCACCGGTGGAGCCGCCGAAATGACGTTCGCCGGCAAGCAGATTATTTTGGTTGCGGCGCTGTGCGCCGGGATAGCGATCAACGCCTCGGCCGCCGCGCCAAAGAAAAAAGAGAAGACGATCGGTGAATTGAGTTCGCGCCCGGTCGTCGTCCAGCCCGATCAGAAAGTGGAAGCCAGCGCCGCGCGCGCCATGGACAACTACCGGCGTTTCCTCGAACTGCAGAAGACCGATCCGCAGCTGCGCGCCGAAGCGCTGCGCCGGCTCGGCGACCTCAACATGGAAGCCGGCGAGGGCGAACGCCTGGCGGGTGAAGCGTCCACCATCGACATGCAGGGCGCCGAAGCCATCAAGCTCTACTCGAGCCTGCTCAAGAGTTATCCCGACTATCCGCGCAACGACCAGGTGCTCTACCAGCTCGCGCGCGCCTACGAAACCACGGGCCAGCCGGAAAAGGCGCTGTCGACTCTCAACGAAATCCTCCGCAAGTATCCCAAGGCGCCGCAGCTGGACGAGGTGCAATTCCGCCGCGGCGAACTGCTGTTCTCGGCCCGGGATTACCGCAGCGCAGAGAGCGCCTATCAATACGTCGTCAACAAGGGCGACAAGGCCGCGTTCCTGTCGCAGAGCCTGTACAAACAAGGCTGGTCGCTGTTCAAGCTGGGCCTGAACAACGAAAGCCTGCAGCCATTCGCGGGCGTGCTCGACCGCACCATGCTGCAGAAGGACAGCCGCGCGCTCATCCCGCTCGACAAACTGCCACGCGCCAATCGTGAGCTGGCCGACGACACGCTGCGTGTCATGGCGGTCACGTTTTCCTATGACGACGACTCGGTCGGCGCCATCGACACGTTCCTCTCCGCGCACGGTAACCCGGCGTACGCGCCCATCGTCTATTCGCGACTGGGCGACCTGTATGTCGAGAAGGAGCGCTTCCAGGATGCCGCGGCGGTGTACCGCGCCTACGCGACGCGCGAGCCGAACAGCGAGTTTTCGCCGGGCCTGTCCATGCAGGCCATCGACGCGTATCGCAAGGGCGGTTTCACGGAGCTGGTGCTCGAGGGCAAGCGCGAATATGTCGCGCTGTACAACTACGGCACGCCGTTCTGGTCCGGCCGCAACAAGGCCGACTACCCGAACATCGCCAAAGAGCTCAAGACCAACCTCAAGGACGTGGCCACCTATTTCCACGCCGAGGCGCAGAAGACGAAGAAAGTGGACCAGTTCCGCGAGGCCGCGCGCTGGTATCGCACCTACCTTGAATCCTTCCCGGACGATCCGGAATCCTTCGGAACTAACTACCTGCTGTCCGAGGCGCTGTACTCGAGCGAGGACTACCAGGGCGCCGCCACCGAGTTCGCCAGGACGGCCTATAACTACCCGCGCAACCCGCGCTCGGCCGCCGCCGCCTACGCCGCGCTCGGTTCGTATGCGAAGTACGAGGAAAAACTGCCGGCCGCTGAAAAGGCGGAATCGCACAAGCTGGCCGTGGATGCCGGCGTCAAGTTCGGCACCAGCTTCCCCGAGCATCCCGACAGCGCGGGCGTGCTGACGCGCGCCGCCGAAGACATCTTCGCCACGCAGGACCTGCAGCGTTCGATCGAAGTAGCGAACCTCGTGCTCGCGCACCAGCCGCCGGCCGATCAGCCAAAACGCCGCATCGCCTACACCATCATCGGCCAGGCCAACTTCGATCTGTTGCAGTTCTCCGAAGCCGAAAAGGGCTACATCGCCGCGCGCGACCTGCTGCCGCCCAACGACAAGATGCGCGCCGACCTCACGGAGCGCATTGCATCAGCCGTGTACCGTCAGGGTGAAGCCAAGCAGAAGGCCGGCGACAACCTGGGAGCCGTCGACGACTTCCTGCGCATCTCGCAGGTGGCGGGCACTTCGAAGATCGCCGCGCAGGCCGAGTACGACGCGGGCGCACAGCTCATCGTCCTGAAGGAATGGCCGCGCGCCATCCAGGTGCTGGAGCACTTCCGCGCCAACAACCCCAAGAGTGAATTCAGCGCCGACGTCACCAGGAAGCTGGCGGTGGCATTCGGAGAAACCGGCCAGGCCGGACAGGCCGCGGTGGAATTCGAGCGCATCGCGATGAACCCGGCCGAGTCCAAAGACATTCAGCGCGAAGCCAACCTGCAGGCCGCCGAGCTCTACACGAAGGCGGGCAACACGCCCAAGGCCGTCGGCATGCTGGAGCGCTTCGTCGTCACCTATCCAACGCCAGTGTCGGATTCGATCGAGGCGCGCTGGAAACTCGCCGAGATCTCGGGCACCGCGGGCAACCTCGAAAGGCAGCGTACCTGGCAGCGTGAAATCGTGAATGCGGATCGCACCGCGGGTGCGGGCCGTACCGATCGCACGCAATACCTCGCGGCGAAGTCGCAGCTCGCGCTGGCCTCGCCGGCGCGCGATGAATATCGCAGCATCGCCTTGGTGCTGCCGCTCAAGACCAGCCTGGCGAAGAAGCGCAAGGCGATGGAAGCCGCGCTCGGCGGTTACAAGGCCGCGGCCGACTACCGCGTGGCGGAAGTCACCACCGTGGCCACCTACGAAATCGCAGAAATCTACCGCCAGCTCGGCAAGGACATCATGAAGTCCGAGCGCCCGAAGAAACTCGCGGCCGAGCAGCTCGACGAATACAACTCGCTGCTCGAAGAGCAGGCCTTTCCGTTCGAAGAGCAGGCGATCTCGACGCACGAAATCAACACCAAGCGCGTGCGTGACAACGTCTATGACGATGGCGTGAAGAAGAGTTTCGCGGCGCTCGCCGAGCTCAAGCCGGGCCGCTACGGCAAGAGCGAAGTCATGAGCGCTTCATTCGATGCGCTGGTGCCGCCGCTGCCACCTGCGCCGGCGCTTCCGGATCCACCCATCACTACCTCCGCCGATCCCAACGCGAAACCGGTGAGCCCTGCGACCGCAGCGCCTGCCGTGCCGGCGTTCAATGTTCCCAAGCCGCCGGCGCGCGCCAACACCGAGTTCACCCGCGCTCTCACATTGATGCGCGGCAGCGATGCCACGCAGGCCGTTCTCGAAATGCAGGTGCTGACCCAGTCATATCCGGACCTCCCGGGGCCGTACGCGAACCTGGGTGTACTGCATCGCAATGCCAACCAGCTGGCCGAATCGGAAGCCGCGCTGGCCAAGGCCACTGAACGCGCGCCCTGGGATGCGCAGACCTGGACCGAATACGGCATCACGCTGCGCCAGGCGGGCAAATTCGCCGAGGCACGCGCCGCCTACGAACACGCCATCAAGGCGAACCCTTCCTACGCCCCGGCGCACCGCAATCTGGGTGTGCTGCTCGACCTGTTCCTCGAAGATCCGCTCACTGCCCAATCGGAGTTCGAGACTTACAAGACACTGACGGGCGAAGACAAACCGGTCAGCGGCTGGCTGGCGGAACTGCGGGCTCGCAACATGGTGCGGGCGCACGCATCCGAAGCTGCCCCGGAATCTGCATCCGAGCCCGCCCCAGAATCCGCACCCCCACCTGAAAATGATGCCGCGCCCAAACCTCAAGGAGGCGCAACGTGAACAAACTACTATTCGTGGCTCTGCTGTTGTTAGCAGGCGCTGCGCTCGCGCAGACGCCTGCTCCCGCGCCCGCCACGCCGCCGCAGGATGCGATGGAACCTGGGGTGAATACCTCGGCACCGGCCGCCAAGGCGCCCGACGCGATGGAGCCGGGCGTCAACACTTCGGTTCCGGCCGCCGCCCCGGCGAAGCCGGCCGCGACCACTAACAAACCTGTCGCCAGACCCGGCGCCGCCAAAAGTAATGCCAAGGATCGCCTGGACCTCGAGTCCACGCAGATCACCGGCAATCGCGAACTGCCCAAGGTGCTCTACATCGTGCCCTGGCGCAGTGCGGAAATGGGCGATCTCGTTGGCCGCCCGGTAAACAGTCTGCTCGACGAGGTGCTGGAGCCGGTCGATCGTGACGTCTTTCGCCGACAAAACCGCTACTTCGAAGCGTTGCAGCCTAATGAGGCAGCGCCTGCCAGTAATCCTGGGAAGTGATTAACAGTTTTTGTTGCTTATGTAACGCAATCTTGTCCTGCTTGCCCCGCTCAAGCCCCTGAGCATGTTCGTTTTCTGAGGAGAGTCGACCGTGGGTTTCATCAATACCGTCATCGTATTTTTCAAGGAAGGCGGATTCTTCCTGTATCCGCTTCTCATCATATTCGTGGTGGGCGTCGCCATCGCTATCGAGCGCTGGTTGTACCTGACCGTCGAAACGTCGCGCAATCGTTCGCTATGGGAGGACGTCGCGCCGCATCTCGGCGCCGGCAACTTCAAGCAGGCCATCACGCTCGCGAACAATTCGCAGGCGCAGATCGGCACCGTGCTCAAGTACGGGCTCGCGCGTCTTTCGACGGCGCGGCGCCGTGACGATATCCAGCAGGCGATGGAAGAGTCGCTGCTCGAAATCGTCCCGAGGCTCGAAAAGCGCACTCACTATCTGTCGGCGCTGGCGAATATCGGCCTGCTGGTCGGTCTGTTAGGCACCATACTCGCGCTCATCCACGCGTTCGGCGCGGTGTCGCAGGCGAACCCGGCCGAGAAGGCCTCGCTGCTCGCCGCGGCCATCTCGGAGGCCATGAACAACACCGCTTCAGGTCTGTTCGTCGCCATCGTGTTGCTGCTCGCGCACATGTTCCTGGAATCCAAGACGACCTCGCTGATCGACAGCCTGGAAATCGCGGTGGTGAAATTCCTGAATTCCATCACCGAGCGTTATTCGGAGCCAGCCGCACCGGCTCCGCAGGGCGGCATGGCTCCGCGTGCTCCGGCTCCGCGACCTGCCTGATAGCTAGTCGATTTCCGCACTAGCAACCAGCAGAGGAACCGACGATGGCTTCATCCAAGCTCGCAGCCCGTTCGATTCGCAATCACGCGAAGTACAAGGGTCGCAACGATCTGAACATCGTGCCGATGATCGACATGATGGTCATTCTCGTGTTCTTCCTGCTGTTCACGGCGGTGTTCTCCAACACGAACATCCTCGAGCTCAACCTTCCGGCGCCCAACTCCTCGGTGCCGGAACTTCCTCAGGGGCTCCAGCTCGAGGTCATCGTTCGCAAGAACAGCATTGAGATCGCCGATCGCAATTCAGGCGTGCTGCGCTCCCTGCCGAAGAAGGAAGGCGAGTACGACTACGCGGGCCTGTCTGAATTCCTGCAGTTCGTGAAGGCAAAGTACCCCACGGTCCTTGCCGCGAACGTGCTGCTCGAACAGGACATCCCGTACGACGTGCTGGTGCAGACGATGGACAACACACGCCTGTGGCTCAACGCCAAAGGCATTGGCCTCGTCAAGGTCGAGCTGTTCCCGGACATCTCGGTGGGTGACGCGCCCCTCGTCGGCGCAGCCGCTGCATCGGTGCGAGGTGGAAAGTGACACCGTACCGCATCAAGAAACACCGCCAGCGCGGTCATCACGTGAGCCACATGGCACTCGTGCCGTTCATCGACATGCTGATGATGCTCGTGGTGTTCCTGCTGTTGCACAGCTCGGACGTCGAAATCCTTCCGAACACGAAGCAGATCACCATTCCGCAGTCGGTCGCGGAACTCAAGCCGCGTGAGACCGTTGTCGTGATGTTGACGACGGACGCGCTGCTCGTGAATGGCCGCCAGATCGCCACGATGGCCGAGCTGCGCGGCGACGGCAAACAACTCATCATCGAGCCGTTGCGGCTCGCGCTCAAGGAACAGTCCGATTCGAGCCTGCGCGCTGCCGCTCAGGGCGATCTCGCCGAGCGAGAAGTCACCATCATGGGCGACAAGGGCACGCCTTTCGCGGTGCTCAAGCGCGTGATGGCGACGGCTACGGCGGCCGACTACGGCAAGGTTTCGCTCGCGGTCATCCAGCGTGAAGTCGAAGCGGGGGCCGGCGCATGAGCATGGGTCTCGCTCCGTACTTCCGCCGCTTCGAACTTCCGTGGGACCTGGGAGAGGAGACCGAGCGCCGCTTCCTCAAGCTGGTGCGCATCCTGCTCGTCATCTCGACCGTGCTCGCCATCATCCTGTTCCTTCTGCCGATGCCGAATCGCGAGCGCGTGAAGCCATCCGACCTTCCAGAGCGCGTCGTGCAGCTCATCGTTGAAAAGCCGAAGCCACCTCCGCCACCTCCGCCGCCGGAGCCGGAGAAGAAGCCGGAAATCGAAAAGCCCAAACCCACGGAGCAGAAGCCCGTGGAGAAGCCGAAACCCAACGTGCGCAACCAGGGCATGCTCGCACTGCAGGACGAACTCGAGGCGCTGCGTGACCAGAACCTCGATCTCGCCGATCCGCAGATGAAAGCGCCGGTCGCGGACGCGCGTTCGGAGCGCAACCTCATTACGTCGCAGGCCGGCAAGGCGAGCGGCGGCATCAATACCGCCAACATGGCGCGTGGCTTCGGCGGAGGCGCCGGCGCCATCGGCACGCACTCAACGACGCAGGTCAGTCACGGAGCCGGCCTCGATCCGAATGCGGGTGGGCGCGTGCAACGCAGCGGCAACAGCGGCAAAGCTTCGCGAGCACGTGAAGAAGTCGAGATCGTGTTCGATCGCAACAAGGGTGCGCTGTATGCGCTCTATGGCCGCGCGCTGCGCGATCAGCCCGAACTTGCGGGCAAGCTGGTGCTCGAATTCACGATCGCGCCTTCGGGTGAAATCACCATGTGCCGTGTGGTATCGAGCGAGTTGAAAGATCCGGAGCTCGAGAAGAAGATCGTGGCGCGCGTGCGCCTCATCCGCTTCAAGCCGGCGGATGTCGAGCCGTTGACCGTCAGCAAGCCCATCGACTTCTTCCCGGCTGCCTGAAGCCAAGGAGAATCGGCCATGAACCTGCAGTCTGAAATCGCCTACTACACGGAGATTCGGATTGCGGACAAGGCAAGGCTGATGGCGAGTTTCCTGGCCGAGCTCACCGCCGAGGCGCGAGCCACGTACGGGGCCACGCCAGACTCGGTGCATGACGCGGCACGGCTGCGATTCACCAATGAGATGTGCAATCGCATCAGCAAGCTCATCGAGCAATACCTGGGTGACGACAAGACTCGCCCGGCCGACGACGTGGTGTTGCGCATGCTTCTCTCGACACGCGCCGACAAGGTCGCCGAGAAGATGATTCATGCCGCCTACCGGCGCGCGCTGCAGAACTTCGAGCGATATGACACCACGGTGTTCATGAACAGCTAGACGATGGTCTAACTTCCACGCGCTCCCGCCTCGAGACGCGACGCAAACCGTCGGCATCAGATACGCCGGGTCCGCCGAACAACTTCCTGTGAAGTCTGATCCGTCCCCGCTGCCGGGCTTTCGACGGGCGCCACCAGCAGCGATGTTCCAGGTGTCAGCTCCAGCGTCGAAAGGTATTGCGCCAATCCAGCCCTGGGACGCTCTCCGAACCCATTGTTGTGTTTTTCGCGACACAGAAATGTCGTTCACGTATTACCAATCCAATACCAATATTGGTTTCGCCTGATGAGCGTGGCCAAATAACCTTCTGAAAAACAATGGAAATACCTGCCAGGCAAATATTGGTTACAAACTGGCTTGGCATTTTTGACTGATTGGTACTATATTGGCCCGCAATTGGTCCCGTGACAAAACAACAGGGGTAGGGAATCTCTATGAACATCAGACGATCGACTTTGATCGGTACGGCGATTGCGTTCGCTTTGTACAACCAGACCGCAGCGGCCCAGACAGCCACCACAGATGCTGGCGAGGAACTCGACGAAGTCATCGTCTCGGGCATCCGCGCGAGTCTCGAGCAATCGCTTGAAGTGAAGCGCAATGCCGACGCGCGCCTGGAAGTCGTGACGGCCGAAGACGTCGGCAAGCTCCCGGCACACAACGTGGCCGATGCTCTGCGAGGCCTGCCCGGCGTGAACATCAGCTCGTCCAGCGCCGATGAAGGCGGCTTCGACGAATCCGACCGCGTCAGTCTGCGTGGCACCAGCCCGAGCCTCACCCAGACGCTCATCAACGGCCACAGCGTCGGTTCGGCTGACTGGTTCGTGCTGAGCCAGGGCAACAACGTCGGACGCAGCGTCAGCTATTCGCTGCTGCCTTCCGAACTCGTCAACTCGGTGGAAGTGAACAAGTCCTCCCACGCCAGGTTGCAGGAAGGCGGCACCACCGGCACCGTCAACATCCTCACGCGCAAGCCGTTTCAATTCGACAAGTCGCTGACCGTCGAGGCTTCGCTCGGCAGTGTGTATTCCGACCAGGCGGATTCCTACGATCCGCAGCTGTCGGGACTGATCAACTTCAAGAACGAGAGCGAGACCTTCGGTGTGTTGCTGCAGGTGTTCAAGCAGGAACGTTCACTGCGCCGCGATGCGCAGGAAATTCCCGGCGGCTTCTTCACGATCGCAGACACAGACCCGGCCGGCATATCGAATCCGGACCTCGTCGGAGTGCAGGTCCCTGGCCTCATCGGTTCGACACTGTTCGAAATGGAACGCAATCGCTCCGGTGGTCTGCTGGAACTGCAGTTCAAGCCCTCGGACAACGTGACCCTGGGATTGAGCGGCTTCCTCTCGGACATGGACGCCAACAACTACAACCGCAACTTCATGCTCTGGGGCGGTAACTTTGCGCGCGCCCAGGCGCCTAACCCGGGTTACACGGTCGAGAATGGCGTGCTGACGAGTGCGACCTATGCCGGAGTGGCCGGGCGCGACTACGCGGTTTACGACATGATCTCCCGCGAAGCCACGGCGAAGAGCAACTACGTCACCTTCGATGCCGACTGGCGCATCAATGACTCATTGACCTCCAGGTTCCAGGCAGGAACCACCGAGGGCGAGGGCTCGACGGCTCGCCAGTTCATCGCCGAAGTGACCACGAACCGTGGTGGCGGCGCCAGCTGGACCAGTCACGGCACCAGTCGGCCACTGGACTGGACCGTTGGCGGCGACAGCAACCCGACCGGCGTGACCGGTTTCGGCACCTGGGGCAATCAGCAGGTCACCGCGCTAGATAGTGAAGACTGGTTCAACCTGGATTTCAGCAAGGACCTGGACACCGGTGCCCTGACGTCGATCGACTTCGGTGCCCGCTTCGCCGACCACGAGCGTGAAACCCAGTCGCCGGAAGGCGCGAGCCCCGGTGACATCTGGTCCGATCTGCAGAGCGGCGATACCAACCTCTACCCGAGCGACTTCGCCGCCGACATCGACGGATCCTTCCCGCGCGGCCTGTGGTTCTTCACGCCGAATGCGCTGAGGGAGGCGGTCCTTGCCAACTCCACCTGGCTGTCGGACAACGACGGCCCGACCGGTCGCCACAACTACGGTGGTGAATGGAAGGTTTCCGAGACGAATCTCGCCGCCTACGTGCAGGCGAACTTCGCCGGCGAAGCCTGGAGCGGCAACTTCGGCCTGCGCTACGTCGACATCGACCAGGAGATCAACTCCTACCAGGCGGTCTCGGCCACGTCGGACGTTATCGATGTGAGCAGTCTCTTCGGCAACTGGATCTACCAGGACACCAACAACAAGCACAGCAAGGTGCTGCCCAGCGCGAACCTGAAGTTCAACATGGGTGAGGATGTGGTGTTCCGCTTCGCCGCGTCGCAGACCATGACCCTGCCGGACTATTCGGCACTGGGCGCTGCCAGCTGGGGTTCGGATCTGAACAGGACGGGCGGCGGCGGCAACCCGAACCTGCAGCCCGTGACCTCCACCAACTTCGATGGCAACCTCGAGTGGTATTTCATGCCGCGCGGCCTGGTGTCGGTCGGTGCCTTTGCGATGGATCTGGATGACTACATCGCCTTCGGCACCGAGACACGGATGTTGTACAGCGAGCTGACCAATCAGCTCGAGGCGTACAACGTCGCGGTTCCTGTCAACTCCAACGGCTCGGTGACGGGCCTGGAGCTGGTGTACGAGCAGCCCATCGGTGAATCGTTCGGCTTCAACGCCAATTACACCTACGCGGATGGCAAGACGGCTCACACGTGGGCCGACGGCAGCAACAATCTGGTGGGCACCTCGAAGGACACCTACAACGTGGGCCTCTACTTCGAGAATGAGATGTTCTCGGCACGTGCGTCCTACTCCTATCGCACCGCGTTCCTGATCGGCCTGTCGGGCGCCAACCCGTATTACCAGGACGATTTCGGGACTGTGTCAGTGGCGCTCAACTACAAGCCCACCGACTGGATCAATGTCAGTTTTGACGCGTTGAACCTCAACGGCCCGACTCTGACTTACTACCAGAGTGCAACGGCCCCCACGGCGTTCTACAACAACGGCAAACAGTACTACCTCAACCTTCGCTTCAAGTTCTGACGCTTAGAGTCTTGAGCGAACGGCCCGCAGTCCCTCCCCCTGGGACTGCGGGCCTTTTTCCTGAATGGGTAGTTAGTTAGGGCTTTCTGTGGTTCAGAAGACGAGCGTCTGAATCGAGCGGGGCGGGCTCTTGACCGCCGCCGCCTGCCCATCGACCCAGAGAAAATACTCCACTTCCTTTTCGCCGCCGTTCATCACCACGACTGCCACCTTGCCATCCCCGTTGACGAAGGCCGTCGAGAGAAGGGCGCTTCGGCTCGGAGAGCTCGCGATACGCTTCGCGCCGGGCCGCACGAACTTCGAGAAGTGCCCGATGTAGTAATACGAGTTCGTGTAGATGAGCTCGCCGCTCCTCGTGTCCGCGTGCATCGGTGCATAGCAGTAATTCGCGACGTGGTTGGGGCCGCCTTTCTCATCGAGGAGGATGTTCCAGTCGCACCAGCCCGCCATGCCGTTGTTGAAATCGTTGATCATCTGCCGGGCGTATCTCTCGCCAAGCTTCCAATCACCGAGCTTGTCGAAGTTGAAAGCTTCCACGCAGCCCTCGGTGAAGATCAGCGGCTTGTCGGGATACGCGTCGTGCGTCAGCTTCACGTTGTCGTGCATCGGCTCGCCGCCGCTCCAGGTCTCGTACCAGTGGAAGCCGATACCCCAGGCGTACCGGGCGGCATCCGGGTCCGCGAGGATCGTGCTGACTCGCTGATAGATGAGGTCGCGATTGTGGTCCCAGACGATGATCTTTTTATCGCCGAGCCCTTCCTTTCGCAGCGTCGGCCCGAGGTAGTTCTTCAGAAAATCCCGCTCGTCTTCGGCGGAGTAGATGCAGGACTCCCACCTCTGCGTCGCCATCGGCTCGTTCTGGACGGTCAAGCCCCAGACGGGTATGCCCTCGGCCTGATACGCCTTGATGAACCTGGCGTAGTAGTTGGCCCAGGCCTGGTAGAAGTCCGGTTTGAGCTTTCCGCCCTTGAGCATGCTCCCGTTGTCTTTCATGAACGCGGGTGGGCTCCAGGGGCTCACCAGGAACGTCAACTTGCCGCCGGCCGTTTCGGCCGCCCGTTTGATGAGGGGAATGCGGTAGCGACGGTCGGGCGCGACGCTGAATGTCTTCAGTTCCTTGTCGCCCTCGGCGACATACGTGTAGCTCCCGCTCGAGAAATCGCAGCTATGTATGTTCGTCCGCACGAACGTGTACCCGATTCCCTTTTCGCGGTGGAAGTAGGCGTCGAGAAACTCGCGCTGCTTACCCTCCGGGATCCTGGCGAAGGTTTCCGCCGAAGAGTCCGTGATCGCTCCGCCGAAGCCGATCGTCGCCTGGTAGGTCTTCGAGGGATCGACGAAGACACAGACCTGCGTTTCGAGGGGCTGTCCGAAATGCTTGAAATCGAGCGTGCCGGTTACTGAAAGCCGGTGATCCGACTTGTCGGCAGTCGTGTAAACGGTGACCTGCCTCCCGTCGACGGAGAATTTTCCAGGGGCGGCGGCGCGCCGATTTTGTGCGGAGGCGGGCCGATCTGCCGACGCCAGAATTCCAGCGGAAGCGGATGCGACAAGGAGTTTGCGGCGGTCGATTTTCATGCCGAAACGCTATACCACATTCGTACTAGGTTTTCTTCAGCCAGAGCAGCCCCAACAAACCTGCGATGAGAGATGCTGCCAGTACCGCGAGCTTCGAAGAATTGACGATGGCCGCGTGATCCACGAACGCCAGGTTGGTGATGAAGATCGACATCGTGAATCCGATGCCGCCGAGCAGTCCCGCGCCCACCATGTGAGGCCAGCGGACGTTCGCGGGCAGCGAGCAAACGCCTGTGGTGACCGCCAGCACGCACATCACGATGACTCCGAGCGGTTTGCCAACTATCAATCCGAGCGCGATGCCGATGCTGTTGACGTGGCTGAGCTCCGCGATGGATTCCTGGTTGATGGGCACACCCGTGTTTGCGAGCGCGAACAGCGGCAGGATCAGGTACGCGACCGGCTTGTGCAGCGTCCGCTCCAGGCGATGTGAAGGCGACTCGGCCTCCGATGTTCGCGGCGAGAACGGAATGGCGAATGCGAGCAGGACGCCCGCGATCGACGCATGAACGCCCGCCTTGTACACGCAGAGCCAGAGGAACACGCCGCCGATGAGATACGGCCACAGCGGCATGACGCGCAGCGGACAGTTGAGAATGATGAGCGCTGCCCACGTGCCCAGCGCCATTGCCAGCCACGTGAACGAAAGGTCCGCCGTGTAAACCGTGGCGATCAACACGATGGCCCCGAGGTCATCGATGATCGCGAACGCCACGATGAAGAGCTTCAGTGCGACCGGCACGCGCGGCCCCACCAGCGCGATCACGGCGAGCGCAAACGCGATGTCGGTGGCCATGGGAATGCCGAAGCCCGATTCGGTCGCTGTGCCGCCATTGAATGCGAAGTGGATGAGCGCCGGAGCGACCATGCCGCCCACCGCTGCGAACGCCGGCAGCAGCGCGTTTCGCAGCTTCGACAGCGCCCCGATATAGATGCCGCGTTCGAGCTCGAGACCGATCATCAGGAAAAAAATCGCCATCAGCGCGTCGTTGATCCAGTGCTCGACGCTCAGCGGGCCCAATTTCAGGTGCCAGAGCCCGAGCCAGGGCGCGGCAAGGGGCGAGTTGGCGAGCACCAGTGACACGATGGTGCACCCCACGAGCAGGACGCCCCCGAATTGTTCGGATTGAACGAACCGCCTGAAGGTCTGGTGCAGCTGCATGGCTGTGCTAACTTCTCACGTGAATGACTGAATCGCCACTATCCCTCATCCTCGTACTGCTGGCCGCGTCGGTATTCGTCGTGACGCTGGCACGGCGCCTCGGGCTGCCGTCGATCCTGGGCTACGTCACCGTCGGACTGGTGCTGGGGCCGCACGCCCTCGGCCTGTTCCCCGAGTCCGATACCGCCCATCTGCTGGCTGAACTCGGGGTGGTCTTCCTGTTGTTCACGCTCGGCCTCGAATTTTCGTGGCCGCGAATGGTGGCGCTGCGCCGCGAGGTGTTCGGCCTGGGGTCATTGCAGGTATTCGGCACCGCGGGCGTGGTCGCGGTCATTGCGCACCTGTTCGGACTCCAGTGGGCGCAGAGCATCGTGATCGGTGGCGTCGTGGCCATGAGCTCCACGGTGCTCATCGTGCAGCTGCTGACGGAACGTGCCGAGCTCAACCGCACGCACGGCCGGCTCGCCTTCAGCGTGGTGTTGTTCCAGGACATCGCCGTGGTGCCGTTCCTGGCACTGGCCGCGGCGCTGGCTCCGGGTAGTGAGGAATTCAGTTACGCCGGTGCGCTCAGCCTGGTTGCCGCCGGAACCCTGGCAGTGTGCGTCGTGCTGGCGGCGGGCCGCTGGCTCCTGAAGCCGCTGCTCTACGTCATTGCCAACAGCCGGCTGCGCGAGCTGTTCACGCTCGCGGTGCTGCTGGTTGCACTGGCCTCGGCCTGGGCATCGCAAATGGCCGGCCTGTCGATGGCGCTCGGCGCATTCCTGGCGGGCATGATGCTGGCCGAGACCGAATACAGCCACCAGGTCGAAAGCGTCATCCGGCCGTTCCGCGACATCCTGCTCGGCCTGTTCTTCATCTCCGTGGGCATGCTGCTCGACTTCAATGCGCTGTGGCGCGAGTTGTGGCTGATCCTCGCTTTGGTCGTGGCCATCGTGGTGGTCAAGGCGGTGGTCGCGAGTTTCGCCACGCGCCTGTTCGTCGACTCCAACTTCAAGGCGCTTCGCACCGGCGTCACGCTCGCCGTGGGCGGCGAGTTCGGTATCGCATTGTTGACACTGCTGTTGCAGAACCAGGCCATCGATCCTGCCATCGCGCAGCCGTTGCTGGTCACGGTGGTCCTTGGAATGGTGCTGGCGCCGGTGATCCTGGCCAACAACAAACGCGTGGCGCGGCTGTTGTTGGGCGAACGCGGCCCGCCGAAGACCGCTGTCGAACGCGAAGACGCCGCGACGCAGGCGGTGGCGAAACGCGAGCACGTGATCCTTTGCGGCTTCGGCCGCGTCGGCCAGAACGTGGCGCGTGTGCTGG
>DASQJS010000258.1:0-6401 GCA_035630995.1 Steroidobacteraceae bacterium
GACGCGATTTTTCCTGGGTTGTTTTACGTATTCGCCGCCGGCAACCGTAGTATCCGGCGCAGCACCAGCCAGGAAATTTCCATGCTCCAAACCCTCAGTGTCCGCACCGTCCTCCTCCTTGCTTCTGTCGTGGCGATGACATCCATGGCCACCGCAGCCGGATCAAAGTCGCGTGCCGGTGAAGCCGAGTTTCGCGAGGTCTACAAGGAGCTGGTCGAAACCAACACGGCGCTGTCCCACGGCAGCTGCACGCTGGCGGCGGAGCGCATGGCGGCCCGGCTGAAATCCGTGGGGCTCGAGCAGGTGCAGGTCTTCACCACGCCTGACCATCCCAGGGAAGGCGGGTTGTTCGCGGTGTTCCCGGGCAGCGATCCGAAAGCGAAAGCGATGCTGCTGCTGGCGCACATCGACGTCGTTGAGGCGAAGCGCGAGGACTGGACGCGCGACCCGTTCGTGCTGGTGGAAGAGAACGGCTCGTTCTATGCGCGCGGCGCCGTGGACGACAAGGCCGAGGCTGCCATCTGGGTCGACACCTTCGTCCGTTACGCGCGCGAGAAGTTCAAACCGCGCAGGCCCATCAAACTTGCGCTGACCTGCGGCGAAGAAACGGCTGGTGCCTTCAACGGCGCGGAATGGCTCGCGAAAAACCACCGCGACTGGATCGACGCCGAGTTCGCGATCAACGAGGGTGCCTGGGGCGAGATGGATGCGCAGGGCAACCGGCTCGTCATGAACGTGCAGGCGGGCGAGAAGGCTGCGCAGGACTTCCGGCTCGAAGTGATGAATCCTGGCGGTCACAGCTCACGACCCAGGAAGGACAACGCCATCTATCTACTGGCTTCCGCGTTGTCGCGCGTCGAGGCTTACGAGTTTCCGGCGCAGTTCACCGATGCAAGCCGCGCGTACTTCAGCGGCATGGCGAAAATCCAGGCTGCGAAGGGCAACGCCGAAGTTGCCGCGGCAATGAACGCGCTCGTCAAGGATCCGACCGACGCAAAGGCCATTGCGCTGGTGTCGGCGAGAGATGTGAGCTGGAACGCCACGATGCGCACGACCTGCGTCGCCACGATGCTGGAAGGTGGCCACGCCACCAACGCGCTGCCACAACGCGCGCGCGCCATCGTCAACTGCCGCATCTTCCCGGGCGTATCCGCCGAGTCCGTGCGTGCGCAACTCGAGAAGTTAGTCGCCAATCCGGAAGTGAAGGTCACCATGCCGGGCACGCGCGAACCGGCTTCGCCGCCACCGCCGCTGAGCTCGAAGATAATGGCGCCCCTCGAGAAGCTCACCGCACAGTATTTCCCCGGCGTACCCGTGCTGCCCATCCTGCAGGCCGGCGCCACCGACGGGCTGTACCTGAATGGCGCGGGAATTCCGACCTACGGCATCCTTCCGCTGTTCATGGGTCCGGACCTCGGCAACATCCACGGTCTCAATGAATACGTGGGCGTGCAGTCGCTGCTCGATGCGCGCGCGTTCCTCTATGACCTCGTGAAGATCTATTCCACGCAGAAGTAGCTAGGGCAGGCGGTAGATTCGCAGGTTGCGGATGCGCAGGTGGCTGTACGTCGTGCGCAGCGCGAACCAGCCTCGCGCATAGGGCGCCGCGTCGTCGATGCGGAACAGCGGCTCGCCCTCGCGCCGATATTCGATGCGCGAACCATCGGCTATCAGCGTGACGGTTTGCCTGCGGTTGGGCACGAGCATCGCCGAGGCCAGCGAGAGATCGTGCTCGGGCAGCAGGGGCCGCAGCACCGGGTCGCCGATGTAGCGGCGGAAGCGCGTGGTGGTGTTGCGGTTGCCGCCGAGGCCCACGTAGTAGGTCAGCAGGTTGTTGTAATCGGCGAACGCGCCGCTGCGGGTGCGTGAGAACACCGGCTGCTGGCCGTCCACATTGTTAGCCATCCAGAAGACGTTGAGATCGCTGACCTGGTCGTTGGGTCCGCCTTCGGACACGGCGGTGGCTTCGAACTCGATGACCAGCGGACCTTCGAGATAACGCTCGAGCCACAGCGTGACGCCCGCCGGAACGTCGATATCGAGTACACCATCGGCGGCGCTGATGCGGCCGGGCTTCTCGGCCTCGATGTGCCAGTTCGCCAGGTCCTTGAAATCGTCCTGGTAGAGCAGCTCGCCCGGCGCGGGCGTGGCGCAGCCCGTGAGAATCAGCAGCGCGAACGTCGCGCTAGCGGATGTGCGCCAGGATGCCGTCGAGCTCATCGAGCGAGTGATAGCTGACGACGACTTTCCCTTTGCCGGAACCGGTGTGCTGGATCTGCACGGGGGCGCCGAGTTTTTCCGTGAGCTCGTCCTGCAGGCGCTGAACGTTGGGATCGAGAGGCTTGCTGTCTTTCGGGGCGCTGCCGCCCGAGGCCCGCGCGAGAATGCCGCGCACCATGCCTTCCGTGTCGCGCACCGAGAGTTGACGCTTCGCCACCAGCGTGCCCACTTCCACCTGCTGACGGCGCTGGGTCAGTGCCAGCAAGGCGCGCGCATGGCCCATCTCGAGCTCGCGTCGTTCGACGAAGGCGGTGATCTCGGGAGCCAGCTCGAGCAGGCGCAGGAGGTTCGACACCGCGGCGCGTGAACGGCCCACGGCATCCGCGGCCTGTTGATGCGTGATACCGAACTCGTTGATGAGGCGTTCGAGCGCACGCGCTTCTTCGAGCGGATTGAGATCTTCGCGCTGGATGTTCTCGATGAGCGCCATGGCGATCGCGGCTTCATCGGGCACCTTGCGGATGACGGCCGGCATGGTGGCGAGGCCGGCGATCTGCGCGGCGCGCCAGCGGCGTTCGCCGGCGATGATTTCATAGCGCTGCGAGGCGCCCGGCGCGGCGCCATCGACGGCGCGTACGACGATGGGCTGGATGACCCCCTGCGATCTGATCGACGCCGCCAGTTCTTCGAGCGACTCCTGGCGCATGTCGACGCGCGGCTGATATTTGCCACGCTGCAACAGATCGAGCGGGAGGTTCGCGAGTTCGTCACCGGGCAGCTTGGCCTGCGGGGGCGGGGCTGCCGAACCAGCCTCGGGCGCAGGCTCAGGGCGCTTGGACATCTGGCCGAGCAAGGCCTCGAGTCCACGTCCCATCACCGGTTTCTTCTGGCTCATGGCGGCGGATGATAAAGGGAAATGGGGTCAGGCACCGTTTCCTGGAAAACGGGGTCAGGCACCGTTTCCTAGGAAACGGTGCCTGACCCCATTTCCATTCCGTCCGCGGCGGCTTCGGCGGCCGGCACGACTTCGACATCGTTGGCCGCGTCGTCGTCCTTGCGCAGCATCTCGCCGGCGAGCGCGAGGTAGGCCAGCGCGCCGCGTGAATCCTTGTCGTGCTGCAGGACCGGCTTGCCGAAAGACGGCGCCTCGGCCAGGCGCACGTTGCGCGGCACGATGGTGCGGAACACCTTGTCGCCGAAGTGCGTGATGAGCTGGCTCGACACTTCGTTGGCGAGGTTGTTTCTCGGGTCGAACATGGTGCGCAGGATGCCCTCGATCTCGAGGTTTGGATTCACCGCGGCCTTGATCTGCTCGATGGTGCCGACCAGCGCCGACAGCCCCTCGAGCGCGTAGTACTCGCACTGCATCGGGATGAGCACGCTCTGCGCCGCGACCAGCGCGTTCAGCGTGAGCATGTTGAGAGCCGGCGGGCAGTCGATGAGGATGACTTCGTACTGGTCGTAGATGGGCCTGAGCGCGTTGCGCAGCTTGAGCTCACGGCCCGCCATGGTAGTTAGCAGGCGGACTTCGGCGGCGGTCAGGTCCTGGTTGGACGGCATGAGCGCGAGACCGGGAATGGCTTCGAGGTTGATGATGACGGACGCGGCTTCCGCCTCGCCTAACAACACGTCGCCGGTGCCGCGCGTGATCTGCGACTTCTCCACGCCGCACCCCATGGTGGCGTTGCCCTGCGGGTCGATGTCGATCAGCAACACGCGGCGGCGAGTCGCGGCGAACGACGCCGCGAGATTCACGGCGGTGGTAGTTTTCCCCACTCCGCCTTTCTGATTGGCGACCGCAATGATTCGCTTCATGCGGGCATCTTACTCTGTGCTCTACGGCATCGGAGCCGCTTATTGAGCCCGTTTCTGACGCGTCAGTGCGACAACGTGGCGCTCGGCATCGAGGCCCGGGACACGCAGTACGGAAACTTTTGCCTTCCAGCCGCGCGGCACGGTGCGCAGCTCTTCGGCTGGGTGACGCCCCTTCATTGCGATCAACCGGCCCTCGGGCGCGACCAGGTGCCCGGCGTTATGTAGTACGTCGATGAGACTGCCGACGGCACGCACGATGACCGCGTCGTACTTCGGCTCGTCGAGATCCTCGGCGCGAACCGCGGCCGCTTTTGCGTTTGGAATTCCCAGTGCCTCGATGGCTTCGTTCACGAAGCGAATCTTCTTCTGGGTGCCGTCGATGAGCATGAACTCGCGCTGCGGGCAGGCGACCGCCAGCGGCAGCCCGGGAAAGCCACCGCCCGTGCCCACGTCGAGCACGGTGGCGGCGTCGAGCAGATCCGGCACGATCGACAGACTGTCGAGCATGTGCAGCGTGAGGATGCCTTCGGGCGAGACGATGGACGTGAGGTTGACGTGCTCGTTGCGCTCGCGCAGCAGCAGGCCGAGCCGCCAGAGCTTGTCGAGCTGGACGTCGTCGAGCGGCGCCTTGAGCTCCGCGGCGCCCGCGGCCAGTTTCCCTTTCCAGCCCGCTTCGTCGAAGTTGTTAGTGCCGGTCACGTCAGTTTGCAACCAGCGCAGCCATGAATTCGTTCACCGGCATCGCGTCGAGATCCCTGCGCGCGAACAGCGCCTTGATGGCCTCGGTTTGCCTTGCCGGGTAATGCGCGGCCACCGACGCCTCGAACTTCTGCACCAGCAGTGGCATGCCTTCGGCGCGACGCTTGCGATGCCCGACCGGGAAGTCGATGCGCAATTCGAGTTTCGGGCTGCCGTCGCTGAAGAAGATGTGCAGCGCATTGCCGATGTGGCGCTTGTCGCGCTCGTAATATTCCTTCGTGAAGGTGGTGTTCTCGCGCACTTCCATCTTGCTGCGCAGGAGATCGATGCGCGGATCGCTGGCCACCGAATCTTCGTAGTCCGCTGCCGTCAGGCGGCCGAAAATCAGCGGCACCGCGACCATGTACTGGATGCAGTGATCGCGATCCGCGGGATTCGCCAACGGGCCGGTCTTGTCGATGATGCGCACGCCGGGTTCCTGGGTTTCGATGACGATGCGTTCGATGAGCCCAAGTTTGTCCTTGACTTGCGGATGCAGCGCCATGGCGCATTCCACCGCGGTCTGGGAATGGAACTCCGCCGGAAAGCTGATCTTGAACAGCACGTTCTCCATGACGTAGCTGCCGAGCGGCTGCGCGAGTGTCAGCGTCTTGCCCTTGAACAGCACATCCTGGAAACCCCAGGTTTTCGCGCTCAACGCCGAGGGATAACCCATCTCGTTCTTCAGCGCGAACAATGCATGGCGCACCGCGCGACTCGTGGCATCGCCCGCCGCCCAGCTCTTGCGCGAGCCGGTGTTGGGCGCGTGCCGGTAGGTGCGTAATGCGCCACCGTCGATCCACGCGTTCGACAGCGCGTTCACGATCTGCTCGAGCGAGCCGCCGAGCATGGCCGTGGCAACCGCCGTCGATGCGACCCGAACCAGCAGCACGTGGTCGAGACCCACGCGGTTGAAGCTGTTCTCCAGCGCCAGCACGCCCTGGATCTCGTGCGCCTTGATCATGGCCGTGAGCACGTCGCGAACCGTCAGCGGCTTCTCGCCCAGCAGGATGGCGCGCCGCGATAGATAGTCCGACACCGCAAGAATGGCGCCGAGATTGTCCGACGGGTGACCCCACTCCGCGGCCAGCCAGGTGTCGTTGAAGTCGAGCCAGCGCACCATGGCACCGATGCTGAACGCGCCCATGACCGGATCCAGCTCGTAGCTCGTGCCCGGCACGCGTGAGCCGCCGGGCATCGTCGCGCCCGGCACCACGGGCCCTAACAACCGTGTACACGCCGGGTATTTGAGCGCCTGGAAGCCGCAGGCCAGCGTGTCCATGAGGCAGTAGCGCGCGGTCTCGTACGCCTGCGCGCTATCTACCTGGTAGTTCCTGGTGTAGTCGGCAATGGCGACCAGGAGCTCGTCCGGGTTCGGCCGCTGCGCGGATTTGTAATCGTGCGATGACATCGGTTTCTCAGTGCCTCTGCTCGATCGGCACGAATTTGCGGTTCTCCGGACCAATGTAGTTGGCGGCGGGGCGGATGATCTTGCCGTCTTCGCGCTGCTCGATCACATGCGCGGCCCAGCCCGTGGCGCGGGCGATCACGAACAGCGGCGTGAACATCGCGGTTGGCACGCCCATCAGGTGATATGAAACCGCCGAATACCAGTCGAGGTTCGGGAA
>DASQJS010000259.1:0-7281 GCA_035630995.1 Steroidobacteraceae bacterium
TTTGCGGTCGCGAGCACCGACTCCGGCCACCAGGCCACGGGCTTCGACGGAACCTTTTTCCGCGACCAACAGGCCTCGCTGAACTTCCTGTACCAGGCCGTGGCGGAGGTAACTGTCGTCACCAAGGCCATCATCGCGCGGTACTACGGCAAGCCTCAGCAGCACGCGTATTTCGTCGGCTGTTCCACCGGCGGACGCGAGGCGATGATGATGTCGCAACGCTTTCCCAATTACTTCGATGGAATCGTGGCGGCCGCACCCGCGGCGCGCACCAGCTTCTCGAACCTGGGGCTGCGGTACGCCACTGCCGCGCTCAACGCGATCGCACCGCTCGATGCAGACGGAAAACCGCAGACACGCGCGGCGCTGAGCGATGCGGATCGAAAACTCCTCATCGACGGCGTGCTCGAGGCCTGCGATACGCTCGACGGCCACAAGGACGGCCTCATTTTCGCGCCGCAGAAATGCCAATTCGATCCGGGAACGCTGGCTCTGTCCGCAGCGCAGGTCAATGCCATACGGGCTGTCATGCAGGGGCCACGCACGGCGGCCGGACGGCAGGTCTATCCCGGCTACTTCTACGACACCGGCATCGCAAACACGCAAGGACTGCCCGGCGTGCTCGCCGGACCCGTGATTCCCGAAGGCGGACCGGTGGCAACCCGTTTCGACGTGGATGCCGCGGCGGGCGACGCCATGGACGCACGCGCCATGGTGGGCGACAGCAGCGCCTGGACCAATCTGAGCACTTTCCGCGGTCACGGTGGCAAGCTGATCTTCCTGCATGGCGTCAGCGATCCGTGGTTCTCGGCGCAGGAGAGCGTGCGGTACTACGAACTGCTTGGCCGCGACAATACCGAGGTTCCGCTCGCGGAATGGAGCCGCCTGTTCCTCGTGCCCGGCATGGGCCATTGCGGCGGAGGCTCGCGCACGCTCGATCAGTTCGACATGCTGAGCGCCGTCGTCGACTGGGTGGAATCCGGCCGCGCGCCGGAGCGCGTGATCGCGACCGGCAAATCAATGCCGGGCGAGAGCCGGCCGCTGTGCCCCTATCCGCAGCACGCGCACTACGCCGGCAGTGGTGATGCGCACGAAGCGGCTAACTACATTTGCCGGCAGTGAACCGCTATTCGGCCGACTGCAGATATTCCCTTTCGCGGTATTCGAAGTAATCGAAATCCGCGGGATGCGCCATGCCCGACATGTCCTGGCAGGCTACGCCCACGAACGCCCCGGTGAAATTGGCCGAGCCCGGCCCCGTGCACTCATCGGACAGCACGCTGGCATCAAACAACTCAGGCAGGAATTTCCAATCTCCACCGACGCGATACGCAAAGCGCAGCCGCTCGTAATCGACTTCCACGCGCAGTTCGATGCGACCCGCTGGAATCGGAATCGGAGCCGTGAAGAAATCCGACTGCGGCAGGTCCGGCACGCATGACATGACGCGCACGTGCCGGCCATGCTCTTCGTCGTGCGACACGTGCAGATAATGGAACTTCGACGAGTTGTAGTAACACACGAGCCCCGCCGCCTGCTGGAAGTGCGCCGGCTCGAAGTCCATCGCCGTGACGGCGCTGTAACAATGAGCTTGCTGACGACGTGCCACCAGAGACTGCCGGAAAACACTGCCGAGGGTTTCGCGGCCAAACAAACGCAGGTGCCCGGGTCGTTCGCTCAGGCTGAACAATTCCTCGGGGTACGGCGACCGCAGCCACTGGAAGTCGATGGGCAGTTGTTTGCTGTCGAAATCCTCGCGCACCGCTGCGGCGGCGTTCTTCGAATCGAACGGCGCGGCGGGCACTCCTGATGGCGCTGGCGTCTCGAGCTCTGGCAATCCGCTGCCATCCTGCGTGCGTAGCCAGTCATCTTTGCCCCAGACCATCTTCTGGATGGCGGTCTCGCGGCCCAGCACGCATCGGCCGCGATTTGGCAGTGGGCGCCCGCATAGATAGACGGCATATGTCTCGCCCGCCTGCGTGCCCACCAGATCTCCGTGGCCGGCCCGATGCAGCGGCGCATGCGGTCGGTCCCGCGCGGTGATGATGTACTTGTCGGGATGCAGCTCGTACGGCCCGGTCAGCGAGCGTGAACGCGCCATCGTCATCGCGTGGCCCCAGCCCGTGCCGCCTTCGGCGGTAATCAGGTAGTAGTAGCCGTTGCGCTTGTAGAGATGCGGCGCCTCGGTGAAGCCGATCGAAGTGCCTTTGAAAATATTCTTCGGCTCGCCGACCAGCTTGCGCTGCGCGGGCGAGTATTCCTGCAGCACGATGCCGGCGAAGCGGCCGCGACCCGGCCGATGATCCCAGAGCTGGTTCACGAAATATTTGCGCCCGTCATCGTCGTGAAAGAGCGAGGGATCGAAGCCGCTGCTGTTCACGTACAGCGCATCGGACCATTCGCCGTCGATGGTGGGACATGTGACCAGGTAGTTGTGGAAATCGCGCAGCGACGCGCCCGATGCGCCGCCGACCGTCGTGCGCCCGTAACGCTTGACGTCCGTATAGATCAGCCAGAAGAGCCCGTCGCTGTAGCTGAGGCAAGGCGCCCAGACACCGCATGAGTCGGGATCGCCGAGCATGTTGAGCTGGCTTGCGCGCCGCAGCGGCCGGGTCAGCAATCGCCAGTTCACCAAATCGCGCGAGTGGTGAATCTGCACACCGGGATACCACTCGAAGGTGGACGTCGCGATGTAGTAGTCGTCGCCCACCCGCAGGATGGACGGATCGGGATTGAAGCCCGGCAGAATTGGATTGCGGATCATGCTGCTGTCGCAACCGGTGGGGTCACGCGCTCACGCACAACGCTCCACAGCCAGATCGCGGCGAGAATATCGAACACGGCCAGCGCCACGAAGAACGGGTCGTAACCGACGGTCTTCACCAGTCCGCCGATCAGCAGGGTGAACATCAGCACGCCGAGATTTCCGCAGAAGCCGCCAATGCCGGCCACCGTCGCCACTTCATTACGGCGGAACAGGTCCGAAGACATGGTGATGACGGTGATCGACAGCGTCTGGTGCGCAAAGCCGCCCACGCACAGCAACGCGATCGCGACATAGGGGCTATCGACCTTGCCGACGAACGCCATGCTGGTCATCAGTGCCGCACCGACCGTGAAGGCCCAGCGGCGCGCATTGATGAGGCCGATGCCGCGACGTTGCAACCACAGAACAATGGTCGGCCCCGCGAGGCAGCCGATGTCCGCCGTCACGAACGGCAGCCAGGCAAACAAGGCGATCTGCTTGAGATCGAAGCCGCGCTCAGTGGTGAGATAGAACGGAACCCAGAAGGCCAGCGTTCCCCAGGTGGGATCGGCGAGCATGCGCGGAATCGCGATGCCCCAGACATTGCGCTGCTTGAGCAGGTTCAGGATGGACGTCTTGGTGGCGCCTGCCGCCAGGTGCGCTTCCTGACCGGACTCGATGTAGTTGCGCTCCTCGGCGGAGATCTTCGGATGATCCTTCGGCGAGTAATAGAACTTGAACCACAACGCCACCCACACCAGCGCCAAACCACCGGCGACGACGAACGCCAGCCGCCAGCTATGGAACAGGATGGCCCAGGCGACCAACGGCGCCGCGAGCATCGAGCCGAACGAGGCGCCGATGTTGTAGAAGCCGCCGGCGAACCCGCGCTCCTTCGCCGGAAACCACTCGGCAACCGCCTTCATGCCGCCGGGCTGCGCCGACCCTTCGGCGAAACCCATCAGGCCGCGCAAGGCCGCGAGCATCTGCCAGTTGAGCGCGAGACCGTGGAGCATCGTGATGATTGCCCACGCGATCGCAAACAGGCCGAAGCCAAGCTTGAGGCCGATGAGATCCATCACGTAGCCCGCGAACGGCTGCAGCATGATGCCGATCTGGAAGACGCCCGTGATCCAGGAGTATTCCTGTTCGCCGATGCCGAGTTCGCCGGTGAGCGTGGGAGCGGCCACCCCGAGCGTTGCACGGGTGAGGTAGTTGAGGATCGTGCCGATCGTGATCAGGCTGATCATCCACCAACGCAACGCATACAGACGCCGGATCACTGGCATGCTCGTCCCCCCACCGTGTTACCGCTACCCTAACACGGTGAGGGGCTGATTTACGCGATCAGTGCTTGTGCCGAGTCGAGCAATCCCGATCCCAAAGCGGCGCACTTTTTGTAACCGATCGGTGTGATTCGACGCTCAGAAGTTGATCCGGACGCCGGCGGTGAAGAAGCGTCCCATGTCGTCGTAGAAGGCCAGCGTGGGGTAGAACAATCCCGGAAGACCCGAACCCGACGGAGCCAGCGGAGCACGTTCATCCAGAAGGTTGTTGACGGTCAGGAAAGCTGCCAGCGTGCCGCCGCTGACCTCGAACTCCTTGGTGATCGTGGTATCGACGACGTTGTTGGCATCGAGACTCGAGTCCAGGTAATTCTGGGTATTGCCGTTGAGGTCATTGTTGCTGCTCTTGAGACTGGTGCTGCCGAGCCAGCGGTTTTGCAACGCGACGCTCCAGCTGCTGTTTCTGTATGAAAGAAACGTGGTCTGCATCCATTTGGGCTGCACAGCCCACGTGTAGAACGTCGAAGCCGGCGTGGTGAGCGTCGAGTTGACCGGCTGATGGGTGACCAGGTGGCGCAAGGCGAGGTTGCCGGCCCCAATATCCCAGTTGTAGTCGAGCTGCAGATCGTAGCCCTTGATCTTCTGCAACGCCGCATTGACGGGCGCACTTCGGACCTCGGTCGGCATGTTGACGGCCGGATTGAAGTAGTCGGGATCGGACGGGTCGGTGATAGGCCGCACCGCCAGATCGCAAACGGGCGAGCTGTAGGTGGGCGCACTGGACAGGCAGATGGCCTGCACAGAATCGTTCGCATAGTTGAGGTTGGTGATCGCGTCTTCCAGCCGGGTCTCCCAGAAATCGACCGACAGGCCGAAGCGCGGCAGGGCGGTCGGCGTCAGAACGAATCCGACGGTAACCGTCGTGGCCTCTTCTGGCGTCAGGAGCGGATTGCCACGCGAGGCGAGCCGCATGCCCTGGGCGCTGCCGCCCGTGAGCCGGTCGTTGTAACTGCTCGAGGTGACTCCCGAGGGCTGGTACAAGTCGTTGAGGTTTGGCGCGCGGATATCGGACGAATAGGTGCTGCGGATCCGCAACGAATCGACTATCTGCCAGTTCAGCCCGACCTTCCAGGAATCGACCGCATCGAAGGACGAATACTTGGTCCAGCGATACGCCAGATTGGTCGAGAGGTCCTGGAAGCCCGGCACCTCTTTGAGCAGCGGCACGTTAAATTCCAGCGCGCCCTCGTAGACGTGATCATCGACATCGACGGGAGCCACGGTGTTCTGAACCCAGCGAAGCGGTGCGGCGCCACCGGCGGCCAGACACATGCGCAGGCCCGTGCAGTTGACGAAGTCGGAGGGCAGGAAGTCGCTTTCCAACACGTACGTGGACCAGCGCGCATCGACCGACAGGTTGGCGGTAATTTCGCCGGCGGGAAGACCAAAGCCCCAAAGGCCGCCGCCAATGGACGCGCCGACGTTGTCCAGATCCTGCGTCAGGAGCCATGACGTTTTGACTCGAAGGTAGTCATAGGCGTCCGCCGAAATGCCACCTGGAGCAGTGATGTTCGAGGGAACGCAGTCGGGATAAAGAGAGGCAAACTGCGGCTGTGTCGAGACCCAGCACCTGATCGTGCCAGCATCATTGACCGCATCCAGCGAGGCCAGGTACTTGGCGTTGTCGGTGTTGTTGGGATTGGTGACCGAGAGCTCGCTGGTGCTGTGGTTGTAGAACGCTTCCCAGGTGAAGCCGCCAACCTCTCCGGTGATGCCCGTCTCCGCATTCCACTGCTTTTGATCGCCCAGCGTGCGATACATCCGGTTCGGCCCGCCGGCGCTGCCATCGACAGGTAGCCCGTCGACGTCGTTGAAGTAGCGAGGGTTGGCGAAAATGGGGATGTTCGGCGGCGGTGGCGGCGTGCTGCCGGTTTGCGGCGAGGTCGGCGGCGTGGCCGGCAGGCAACGCCAGCCGGTCGCGGCGGGAGTTCCGCAGACGATACCCGATCCCAGGAGCGCCTGCGTGGCCGGAGTCAAGTACGGATTGTTGGCGAACAGCGTGTTGGGCCGGCCGTTGTTTGGGCTAACTACCCACTGGATCCAGTCGGACGCATTCTCGGCTTGCGCCCAGGACCCCTGCACATACCAGTTGGCGCTCTCGCCCACATCCAGGCTGAAGCGCGCGAAGACATCCTTCGCGTCCAGTTCGGAACGGAAGGTGCCGTACTTGATGTAACTGCCGTCACCGCCCGTTTCTATGCCACCGCTGGCGCTCGGCGTGCCATGAACCATCGGGACCAGGCCGCCAGCTGCATCGAAGGTGTAGTTGTTGTATGCGCACGCGGTGCCGCACTGCACGTTGCCGTTCGGACCACTGTTGAAGACGCGCGAATACGGAGTGAATTCAAACGGTCTGCCGCCGCTCGCCACGGTACGGCCGTTGCCGGTCTGCAACCAGGATTGCCCATCTTCGGCATAGGGACGCTCGTGCTGCGGGATCATGTCCTGCTTGCGTGCGCGGGCGGCCACTTCGAAGTGTCCCCGATCACTGAACAGCGACGTGCCCCAGGCGGCGCCCACCTGGTACTGGTCACCATCGCTGTACTTCGACATACCGAAATCGCCCTTCAGCGAAAGCCCGGTGAAATTCTTGTCCAACATGTAGTTGACCACGCCGGCGACGGCATCCGAGCCGTAGATCGCTGATGCACCGCCGGTCACGATGTCGACATTCTTGACCAGCATCTGCGGCAGTACGTCGATGTTGACCGAGCCGTCCTGGTTACTCGGCGCGACGCGGTGGCCGTCCAGCAGCACCAGCGTGCGCGAGGGGCCAAAGTTACGCAGCGACAGCGTATTGCCGCCGTTATTGGTGCTGCCGTTGCCCTGGTTACGCGGTGTGCGTCCGCCGATGATGCTGGGCAGCTTGTTCAACGCGTCGGCCGTGTCGCTCGGCGTGGTAAGCGCCATATCGGCGACGTCGACCGAGGTGATCGGCGTGGGTGACTTTAGGACATCGGTGATGGTGCGCGATCCCGTCACCGTTATGACGCCCATATCTTCTTCTACAGGCTGTTGCTCGGGCGTTTGTGCCCAGGCGGAATTGCCATTGAGTGCTGCTGAAACACCAAGCGCGACCAAGGACGCGCGGAAATATGCACGTGAAGTCATCGTCATCCCCCCTTCTTTGATGTCGCGACGCTATCAGCATGTTTTTACTAACGCAATTCACTTACCGGATTCGTATGT